>NZ_CDSBKO010000003.1:0-144128 GCF_977115655.1 Aquimarina sp. | reverse complement strand
ACATTAAATCATTAAAACATTAAATCACTAACACATTAAATCATTAAAACATTAAATCACTAACACATTAAATCATCAAAACACTAAAACATTAACACATCAAACAGATGAAAAACTGTATTATCATCGGCGGTGGAATCATAGGATTATGTTCGGCTTATTATTTACAAAAAGAAGGGCATCAAGTAACTATTCTTGACCAATCCTCTATGGATTTTGGTGCCTCTTATATTAATGCCGGGTATCTTTCTCCCAGTCATATTATTCCTCTTGCTGCTCCCGGAGTAATGAAAAAGGGGTTAAAATGGATGTTCAACTCTACAAGTCCTTTATTTATAAAACCGCGTCTTCATCCAGAATTTCTGGAGTGGACCTGGGCTTTTAACAAATCCTGCTCTGCAAAAAATGTAAATCGGGGGATTCCTGCTATCAAAGATATTGCAGTATTGGGTAGAGACTTATATTCTGAAATTAAGTCTGAAGAAAATTTCTCTTTTCAATTAGAAAAAAAAGGGCTTCTAATGATTTGCCAAACCGACAAAATGTTGGAAGAGGAAATTAAAGTCACCAACATTGCTACTAACGAAGGCCTTGCTGTAAAAGAACTTTCGCTTCATGAGTTAAAAAAGCTGGAACCCAATGCAGATATACAAGCTAAAGGAGCTGTACATTATGCCTGTGACTGGCATACTACTCCACAAACTTTTATGGAGGAAATGAAAAAATATCTTGTAAACTCCGGAGTAGTAATTCTCAAAAATGAAAAAGTTGAGGATATAGCAGTAACCAATAATCAAATTACTTCCGTACAAACTAAAAATAAAACATATACCGCAGATGAGTTTGTTTTGGCAGCCGGATCCTGGTCCAACCTGCTAAGTAAAAAACTAGGGATCAAATTATTGCTGGAAGCAGGGAAAGGATATCGTATTACCTCTGAAAGAGATTTTGGCATCACTATTCCGGCTATATTGGCAGAGGCCAAAGTAGCAATAACCCCTATGCAAAATTTTACCCAATTTGCAGGCACTATGGAAATTGCAGGGATTAATCATAATATTAACAAAGTAAGGGTAGAAGCCATTGCCAATGCTGCCCAAAAATATTATCCTAAAGCAAAACTTTCTACTACAGAAAAAGATACTGCCCAATGTGGATTAAGACCTGTTTCGCCAGATGGAATACCTTATATTGGTAAGTCTAAAAAATGTAAAAACCTAACTATTGCAACCGGTCATGCCATGATGGGTTGGAGCATGGGGCCCTCTACAGGAAAATTAGTTTCTGAAATTGTATCAGACAAAAAAACATCTTTAAAACTGGACTCGTACCACCCCGACAGAACTTTTTAATATGCGATACCAAACTATCCCCAATAGCTTATTCATAAAGAACAGGAAAAAATTTGTTTCCAAAATGAAGGATAATACTATTGCTATCCTTACCTCTAATGACATCAAACATACTAATGCAGACGATGTAATGGGATTTGCCCAAAACAATGATCTGTTTTATTTGTGCGGAATTGACCAGGAAGAAACAATAGTGATGCTGTATCCCGATGCTTATAAAAAAGAAAATAAAGAGATTTTATTTATCAAAGAAACCAGTGAGCATATTAAAATTTGGGATGGGGAAAAACTTACCAAAGAACAAGCATCCAAAATTTCTGGTATTCACAGAATTGAATGGGTTCATGATTTTGAAAAAACACTTCAAAGTATAGCTTTTGAAGCAGATGGTTTCTATTTAGGACATAATGAGCATATAAAACGAGTTACCTATAATCAACAAACACAACAAGACAGAATGATTAATTGGTGCAAAGAAAAATATCCTTTACACCAATATTACAGGGCTGCAAAAATTACAAGAACCTTGCGCCCTGTTAAATCTGATGAAGAAATTGCATTACTACAAAAAGCTGTAGATATTAGCATTAAAGGTTTTCATAGGGTACTTAAAACGGTAACCCCAAATTGTAAAGAATATGAGCTGGAAGCTGAACTAACGTATATGCTTATTAAAAACGGGGGTACAAGACATGCCTTTAAACCCATTGTGGCTTCAGGAAAAAATGCCTGTGCTTTACATTATAATACGAATGACAGTATTTGTAAAGAAGGAGATATGATATTATTGGATTTTGGCGTTTGCTACGGAAATTATAATAGTGATACTACACGTTGTATTCCTGTAAACGGTAAGTTTTCTAAACGACAAAAAGAAGTGTACTCTTCTGTGCTTTATTGCTTAAAAAAAGGGAGCCAGTTACTAAAACCCGGTATACTTCCTGCTGATTATGAAAAACAAATGGTAGCTTTAATCGAAGAACAACTTATTGCACTTGGGCTATTGCAAGCTTCTGATATTGCTAATCAAGATCCCGAAAAACCTTTGTACAAAAAATATTTTATGCACGGTACTGCGCATCATCTTGGATTAGATGTGCATGATGTAGGTTTATATTCTAAAGTTTTAGAACCAGGAATGGTACTTACCTGCGAACCCGGGATTTATATTCCTGAAGAAGGTATTGGTTGCCGATTAGAAAATGACTATTTAATTACCGAAACAGGAAATATAAACCTTACGCAAGCAATGCCGATTGAAATAGACGAAATTGAAGAATTAATAAACACATAACCATTTACTACAAATACTAATTTATGAACGCATTAGGGATAGGTGGTTCTACCATCGAAATAGAATTAAATGCTATACAGCCAAAAGCTCATCTTGTACAACCTATTTTGGAAGAAGAGTTTCAAATTAGAATACACAAAGCCTGTGAGCTTATGAAGCAGCAGGACATCCCTGTAGTATATCTTCATGCAGGAACCAATTTGTTTTATTTTACAGGTACAAAATGGAATCCCAGTGAGCGAATGGTAGGAGCATTACTATTTTCTGATGGAGAGGTACATTATATAGCTCCCCAATTTGAAAAAGGCACTATCCTGGATTTTATGGTAGTAAAAGGCCCTGTTCATTGCTGGGAAGAACATGAAAATCCTTACGAGTTGTGCATAGAAATTCTTAGAAGCAAAAATATAACGCAAGGAAAGATTGCAATGGATGAAGCTACTCCGTTTTTTGTAATCGACGGAATTTTAAAAGTAATCCCGGCAACCTACGGGTTAATTAATGCAAAACCCGTTACTGCTGGTTGCAGAATGATAAAATCTCCTTCAGAAATTGCTATTATGCAAGCCGCTATGGATATAACTCTAGAGGTTCAAAAAGCTGCTGCACGAATATTAAGAATAGGAATAAGTGCTAAAGAGGTTATAGAATTTATTAACGAAGCTCATAAACGATATGGTATACCTTCTGGCTCGTATTTTTGTATTGTATTGTTTGGTGTGGATTCTTCTTTTCCGCATGGAGTAAAAGCACCAAAAAATCTGGAGGAAAATGAAATGGTTTTGATCGATACCGGTTGTGTTTTGCATAACTACATATCCGATATTACCAGAACCTATGTGTATGGTGAAATTAATGAGGAACAACGTAAAATATGGAGTCTCGAAAAAGAGACGCAACTTTCTGCATTTAAAGCTGCTCAATTAGGAAAACCCTGTGCTGTAATCGATAATGCATCTAGAAAAACTCTCGAAGCCAATGGTCTTGGACCGGATTATAAAATTCCTGGCCTACCGCACAGAACAGGACATGGAATCGGATTGGATATACATGAGTGGCCCTACATAGCAAGACATGAAGATACCATCCTCGCTCCCGGGATGTGCTTTAGCAATGAACCTATGATATGTGTTCCCGATAAATTTGGTATACGGCTGGAAGATCATATATACATGACAGAAGAAGGTCCCAAATGGTTTACGCAACCTGCACACTCTATAGAGGATCCTTTTGGAATATCTGTATAAAATAATAGTTCCCGATAATCAAATACATCTATTTTTAGATTTGATTATCGGGAACTATCTTAAAAAGAAAGCTTTCGCTTTTTATTTTCCTATAATAGATTAAGCTTTTTAGTATCTACAACCTTCATTAGCACCAAAAATCAAAGACATAAGTCCTCCTACATTACTGCATCCTTCAATATTTGCATTTCCTCCTTTTACTGCTGTTTTACTTGGTTTATTAAGTTTAGAAACTTTAATTTTTTCTAATTTGATATTCCTTTTTTTGTTTGTCTTCATAATAAATTAATTTAAATGTAAGTAAGTGATTAAATATACTTAATAAAATATTCTTTTACTAGATTGTTTTCTATGCTTTGGTTAAAATTTATAAATCTACAGTGCTTTATTTCATCCTTAAGTAGCTAATTATCAATGTTTTTTATATACTCAGCCGGATTACATCCGTTTTTCTTATAAAAAGCTTTAACAAAAGATTGTATATTATTAAAACCTACTTCATTTGCCATAGATGTTACAGAATATTGCTTAAATTTTTTATTGTTTCTTATTTGTTTCATACAATACTCTATACGCAAATCATTAATGTAATTTGCAAAGTTTTTTTGCTTATCTATATTAATAATCTTAGATAAATATGTCGAATTTGTTTTTAATTTTTTAGCAACTGTTGCCATGGTAACATCATTTTTTATAAAAAACAGATCTTGTTCAAATTTTTCTAATTTTTTTAAAATTTCAAGCCTTAATTCTGGTGCCAACTCAATATCTTTTGCGCTTTTTGCTTTCTTTTGATTTATATTTTGCGCATTTAACAACTTTTCTTGGTAAACTTTCTCATAGTTTTTCTTTCTCTTCTTATAAAAATAAAAATATCCCAAACTTATACATACAATAGCTAATCCGCTAAAAACCCATAATTGATAGATAGTCCCCTTGCTATGGTTCTTAATAGTAGTTATTAATGCTTCTTTATCTTTGATAAGTTGTATATTATCATATTTTTTTACAATATCTATGTGCAATTTTTTAGATTTTGCTGTAAAGCTACTATCCAGCTTTATCAGCTTTTCCATTATTTTTAGCTGATTGATTTTATCATCCTTCTTTTTATAATAATCTATTAATAAAATAAAGGCTTCTCTGGTTTCTAAAGCATAATTAGACACCTGTACCGCAGAGTCTATTTTTTTAAAATACCCTATAGCTTCTTCTTCCTGTTTTAATTGCAACAATGTTTTTCCTAAATATAAATAGGTAACAAGAATATCCCCATAAGGGCTTTCTTTAGATAGGGTTAGCGATTTATTTAAACTATCTAATGCAATAGTATACTCTTTTCTATAATAACTGTTGATCCCATAAGAGGATAATAAATTAGAATAGTATTGAGGTCTGTTTCCTGACAAAGTAGTTGCAATACCCTTTTTTAAATAATAATGTGCGGTATCATATTTCTGTAATCGATTATAGCTGTCTGATAATTTATATAGAGTTGCTATATACTCTGATCTAAATTCATCGATAGTATCCTGAGTGACTAAAAGATCCAGATTTTTCTTGTAGGTATTTAAAGCTTCGTGATCTTTTCCCAGAGTAGTTTTAAGCGTTGCGATATTATGACTTATAGCAATAATATGCCCCATATTTTTGTTGATCTCGGCATGTTTTTTTGAAAACAGATACGATTCCAGAGCTTCATTGTATCGCTCTAACCTTTGCAAAATATATCCTTTTAAAAGATACCCCCTTGCCGGATAATATTCATTTTTAACCCCTCTGGTAATATCGATCATAGAATCTGCGTACAGCAAAGCAACCTCTGGGGTATTTACATTAATTTCAAAAAACATTCGATATCCATTTGCTGTCTCGATACTATCCTTGGTTTTTTTTGCCTTATCAAGATATATATTAGATAGTTTTTTGGTGATAACAGAATCTTTATAATTCTTAATAAAAAGGGACCGTAATTCATCAAAGGTTTTATGCGCTAAAGAATCTGACACCGAATACCTGTTCTCACCAAATTCTTCTTTTAAAATATTTCCTGTTCCTTTTCCGGAGATGAAAAGCAGGCTTATAAAAAGTAAAATAATACAATAAATATCTTTCATTTTTATATTTGAATACTGTGCTTATAAATATCTTTTTGCAATATAAGGGATAACCGTATAATGAGCCATAATCTTAATCGTAAATCACAAAAAAATCTTAAAAAATATTGAATTAAGTTCTAATCGATTGTTTAGCAAAAAAGTAATAAAACATATTCTAGACTAGAAAAAAAATAAGAAAGAAAAAAATCGTGCTTTACCAAAACAATGTTATAATTCTACTTTTTATGAATTCGATTCTATTGCAAATAAATCCTTTAGAACATTACCAATCGCCCCAATGGAAGTATTGGTTCTTATTTTTTAAATTTTAATGGATTAATGGCTCTTTAAAAACAGTGGTTAAGATTTATAAATATTTCTGTTAAAATTCACAAATCCTAACCATTATAACTTAACTTTTATGGTGTAGCCAAAAGACGACATAAATGGAAAGGAATTAGAATTTCATGAAATCGAAAATTCACTTTTTTAAAAATAAATTTAGCTATAAAATCCCTGTTTGTCGTTTATAAAAAGCATCTTGTTGCTTTTTCATCATCTCCCGGGCTATTTTTTTCTTATACGCATATAACTCTTCTTCTTCGGTAAGATCTCCATATACTTTATCATTTATGACATGATCTGTTTCTAGCATTGTTTTTCTTTGTGCCTCTTTTTGCGATACCCAGGTTTTTATTTCGCTTTCCAGATCTGCAGATCTAAAATCATATTCCCCTTTTGGAGAAAGTAGTTTTGCAAAAATTGGCGAGGTTTCTATTGCCAGAAATAATAAAAAGATAAAAAACGAAGGTAACCAGGGTAATTTGTTTAGAGCAGTAACCCGTGCCATTAAACCATCAAAATTATCAATAATTGGCTGTGATGTATTTACTTGATCTTCATACTTTGCAGCTAATTCTGTTTTTTGAGTTTCTAAAGCTACTATTTTTTCTGAATTTGCTTTTTTCAATTCTGACAACTCTGCCAAAGCAGTATCATGTTTATCCCGCTTTTCTTTATACACCGGTCCTTTACCTATAATTTCGGTACCTTTTCTTCCTTCTGCTTCTGCTATATAGGTTTCATAAAGGGTATTTACTTCTGTTTCTTTGGTAATGATTTCTTGTTTAAGGGATTCAATTTCAGAATCCAGTGTAGTAATTGCAGGAGTATACTGGGTTGCAATTTGTTCTTTATTTGCTAATGTATATTCATTTTTTTGTTCCAGTAATACTCTGTCAATTTCTTTCTCAAAGATCTTTAGTTCTAATGGTTTAGAAATAACTACAGCAATAATTACTGCTAAAATAATTCTGGGAGAAGCTTGTAGCAATTCGTCCATAAAATTATCTTTTTTCTTAATAGTAGAAACTATAAACCGATCTAAATTAAAGATCAACACTCCCCAAATTAAACCAAAAAAGGCTGCAACAAAGTAATTATCAAATACTGTATACAATGCATAGCTGGCGGCTATAAAAGCCATAATAGCAGTAAAAAAAACAGTAGCTCCTATACCTGCATACTTGTTTTGTTCGCCACCAGAGCTATCTGTTAATATATCTGCATCTGCTCCTGAGCATAAAATAAAAAAACGTTTTAACATAATCTAAGGGTTTTTTGATGATGAATAAAGATATAACGCTGGTTTATAAACAAATGTTGCAAAAAAACCTCGTAGAAACGAGGTTTTTAAGTATGAGTCAACAGCCTCGAAGTCAGTTTACAAGGTATGCTCTCAAAAGTATATTTTGTTCTTGATGTCAAGTCTAAGTAAATAAGTCCCAAAATAAGGGTTAACAGATTATTTACTCTTTTCTTGATTTTCTAGCTTTTTCTCTTAGTTTTTCAGCTTCTTTTCTGGCTTCCTCCATAGCTTTACGTGCCTCCTTTCTAGCTTTTTCAGCCTCTTTTCTTGCCTCATCACGAGTTTTCATTGCTCTTTCAAGTACTTTTTCACGTGCTTTTTCTGCATGTTTTCTGGCTTCTTCTGCATGTTCCCTTGCCTTCTCTGCTTTTCTCATTCCTTCTTCTCTCACTCTATGAGCTCTTTCTTGAGATCTGTAAGCCATTTCCATAGCAATCTCTCTCGCCTCTTGGGCTGCTTCTAAAGCGGTTTCCCGAGCCTCCTTTGCTGCTTCCATGGCAATTTCTCTAGCTTCCTGAACTTCTTGCATGGCTATCGTTTTTAAGTCCTCTGCCTCTAATTCAGCCTCTTCTGCTCGTGTCATTGCGATTTCTCTTTCTGCCTCTGCCTGCTCGTATACTATCTCTTTTTTTCTTTCTGCCTCTACCCTAGCTTGTTCTGCCTCCATAGTTGCTTGTTCTATTTCATTTTCTACCTCATCAATTTCGATCTGCTGTATATTAGATGGAGCTTTGGGAGGTGTTGGTGGCATTGGAGTATCACTTTGTTCCCCTTTTTTTACTTTTGGTGATGATGGTATTGGCAATATACTTTTTTCTCCTTTTCTAACTTTTGGAGCAGATGGTAATGGTGGTGGAGGCGGGATCAGATCATGACCGTCGGGATTAGCTTTGTATAACCTTGTATTTCTATATGCTTGATTAAGTTCTTGAACAAAGTTATCTTCTGAGTTCATAATCTGCACATCAAATTGAAATTCGGTTAGTTCATCATCTTTCCATTGCTTTGTTAACTCATCTATAGTAGCAGCAAAACCATCTGCACTGGTAGTTATATCATTAACAGTAATTTGTTCCTTTTGTACCCGAATCCTGATTTTTTTATCCGGATGCGTGGATGCTACGTTTTTTGTACACTTTATATTTTTTTGCTGTGCTACAATTTTATTATTAAAAAGTAACATACAGATAAACAAGATTGGTAAAAGTAGCAGCAATCTTGCTGCTACTTTTGTTTTAGAAAATTGTTTTGACATCATAACGATTCGTTTTTTGGTTAATGAATAATTGATAGGACTTGTTAACACAGTGTGATGAGTACTGTTTGGATAATTAACAAGTAAGTTCATGTATTGACATATTGAAAACTGTTGTTTTAATACGGTTTGATCTGCAAGAAATTCATGATTTAATCTAATTGATTTTTTTATCCAGAACCACATTGGATTACACCAAAAAACGACCTGTAATATCTCTACAAATAAAATATCCAAAGTGTGTTTTTGTTGTACATGGGTTTTTTCATGTAAAAGAACCTCTTGCGGAATTGTTTGACTCTTAAATTCTTTTTTAGGGACAAATATATATTTCAAAAAAGTATATGGTACAAGTGGATTATCAAGAAGCACATTGGTATGTGAAAGCTCTTTAATATTTTCATTCTGTCTTACTTTCTTCATCAAATTGCGGATGTTTTTTATAAACCGAATCGCAAAAATCAAAGCTCCTGTGCCATAAATGCTCCATAAAATTATTGAAAGATAATCTATAAAAGATTCCTTTTCTGATATTTCTTTTGCTTGTGTAACATAAGTAACCGGTTGTTGCAGGTTTTCTTGAATATCTACTACATCTGTTGTGTATGTAAAAGTGAGCAAAGGAATAGTATATCCAAATATCAGGCTAAACAGCAGATAAAATCTTTTAAAATGGTGCATGTTTTCCCGTTCTAAAAACAATGTATAAAACCCCCATAACAAGGCTATACACAAAGATGATTTTAGGGCATATACAATCATTTTTTTTGTTTTTGAATTTGTTGGTCTACTATTTTTTTAAGCTCTTCTAATTCGGTAGTGGACAAATTAGTTTCTGATGTAAAAAAGGAAGCAAATTGAGAAGCCGAATCATTAAAAAAAATCTTTATTAACCCGTTTACATGTTTAGAAAAATAGTCTGTTTTTTTGACTAGTGGATAATATTCTCTTGACTTACCATATAATTTATAATCAATAAATCCTTTATCTGTCATTCTTTTTAATAATGTAGCCACAGTGGTAGTTGCAGGCTTAGGCTCTGGAAAAGCGTCTAATATATCTTTCATAAAAGCTTTATTCAGCTTCCAGAGATACTGCATTACTTGTTCTTCTGTTTTTGACAACTGCATTGTTCTACATTATTAGAGTTTACTCTACAAATGTAGAGTAAATTTTTGTGTAATCAAAAAAACTACCCAAAAAATTAAAACAAAGAGTTTAAACTTTATTTTAATTTCGGGTAGTTCTTTAAAAACAAAAAATACTACGAATTTATTTTTTTACTATAGTATGAATTTCTGAGGTTGTGTTAGACTTAAATTTCACAAAATAATTTCCTTTATTGGTGATTTTTTCCCCAAAAGATACTACTCCCGGATTTACAATGTATTCTTTGTAAGAAATAAGTCTTCCTAACATATCATACATACTTACCTCTATTTTCTCATTTCCTAATTTTGTCAAATCAATATTAGTGGTTTCTGTAAATGGATTAGGATATACCGTGATCATATTTTTTGAAACTTCTTTTACTTTAGCAGTATTTCTTTTGGTTATAAGACCTTGGTTTGGAGTGGTATTATATGCATAGTCTAATATGGTATAGGATAATCCATCATTGGCAACAGTAGCATAAAACCACCCATAATGTGTGTTCCCGTTAATTTTAAAAGTAAATCCTATATAACCTGATTTTCCATTCCAATTTGTATATGAAGAAGAACCAACCACATAGCTATTAGAGTTAGCGACAAAATTACTGGATGCGCCAACTTCTACTCCTTCTGCTATAAAGGTTACATTACTTGTAGTCCCTTCGCATACTACATCTTTATTATAAGTAACTAATCTTATAGAGTTATTGCTATACCAAGCTCCAAATCCATTATCATCTCCTGCTTCTATCCTGAAAAAGTCCCATGTTTTTGATGAACTAGCCGTTCTGTCTTGCATATCTACATATACTACAGTACCATTGTTTGCACAAGGAGTACAGGAACCTCCACAATCTACCCCTGTTTCGTCTCCATTTTGGATACCATCGTTACACGTTGGGTTAGAACCACCTCCATCTCCTATAGAAACTGTATAATCTTCTACTTCTCCATAGCTAAAAGATCCGCATGATGGTGGTATTGCATTATATTGCATTGCTACCCTCATCCTTGTATTTCCATTTTTAGCTTGAGACGGAACTATAAAACTACCGCTTACCGAAGTGTCTTTTGATGCAGATTTACTCCATACCTGTTCTTCTGCATCTGCAAAATCGCCATCCTGATTATAATCAATCCACACACTATACCCTTCTGAATATGTTGTTGATCTCCAAGTTGGTGTTATTGTTATAGTATTTGTTTTCCCTTTAGAAAGATTTGTAGACACCGATGTAAAATCATTATAGCCTCCTGTACCTGCCGCCGATGTTTTATCTATTGTCCCTAACTGAACTCTGCTTATATACTCATCGGATGAACTGTTTGCTTTTGCATCACAATAGATAACATTAGTATTACATGGGGTACAAGATCCTCCGCAATCTATACCTGTTTCATCTCCATTTTGTATACCATCGTTACAAGTAGGATTATTTCCTCCGTTCCACTCTTTACTTCCTGCTTTAATAGCTCCAAAAGGCTCTGTACTATATGCATAATCTAATAAAGTATAGGAGGATCCATCTGCATTTACCTGAACTCTAAACCATCCATAATTGGTTTTTCCTGAGTATATTTCTAATTGAAATCCTATATAGGCGGTTTTTCCATCCCAGGCGGTATAACCTGCATCTCTAATTACATGTAAATCCGGATAAGCTCCCCCATTAACCCAGCTACTTTGTGCAGATATTAATGTGTTTTCTGCAATTGGCAAAGGATTTCTTGTTCCTGATGAGCAAACTAATGCTTTTTTGTACGTTTCTAATTTTAAAGCATTCTTTTCAAAAAAGGTTCCGAAAGAATTACTATCTGCTCCTGTTATTCTAAAAAATGTCCATGTTGTTGTAGCATTTGCTGTATAATCATCATTGTTTACATACACCACTTTATAAGGATCATAAAAAGAAAAGTTAAAGGAAACTTTGTCTGTATTTAAGGTATTTGTTCCTCCGGAAATAATAGCGTTTTTTAGCGTAATAGTCCCTGCTGCATTATTTGCAATAGTGTGATTATTAGCACTCCCGTTAAATCTTACTCTTAACTTTGTATTACTAATTACTGTTATTGTTGGCGAAAATCCTTGAGGAAGGCTAGAAGTATAATGTGTTCCTTGTGTAAGAGTTCCTGAACTTATAGAAAATGTCCCGTTTTGAATATCAATATCGTAATAATCATCTACCAATGTACCATTATTATCTAAAGATTCTTCTACCGTATTGTTGGCTACTAAAAGGGCTGCTCCATTTAGGTTCACTCCTGTAGCAATTAGGTTAGCCGGTTGCCATAATGGTTTTCTTGATGGATGTTGTAATGCTGCCAACATTCTGCTTACCTGTCCTTTGGTATACATTTTTGCACAGCCTGCTGCTGCATCATACCCCATATAATTTTCATAATTAATCAAATTCCCACAATCACTAGCTCCAACAACACATCCATCGTCTCCAGAATCCGTATCTTCTTTAGGAGTATCGTTTACCTGATCTCCGTTCGGGTCATCACAACCTCCTTCAAAAGTATGTATCAAGTTAAGCCAATGACCAAACTCATGGGTAAAAACAGATGCAAATTCTTTACCGGTATTACCGTGCAAATACTGCCCGTTATACACTACTCTTGCTATGTTTTCATCAGACATTGTAGTATCCGGGTACCATGCTACTCCCGAATTGTTAGAAACGCCATCTCCATAAAGATCTCCTGTGATATAAACATTCATGTATTTATAATTATCCCATCCGTCTGCTGCTACAACCGGACTGTTATAATTACCCATTCCAGATGCTACGGGATGAATGATTACTCCATTGGTGCTACCTCCATTAGGATCAATTTTTGCCAAGGCAAACTTTATACTTAATGTAGATTTACGTCCATCAAAAACCGGATCGATCGTATTAAAATCATCATTAAGTCCATTAAAATCTTTGTTAAGAGCATCCAGAGCCCCTTGTATTTTGTCGTAATTTACCGTTTTACCATGTTGTACTGTACCATATACATGTACAACGACTGGTATTGTGTAGGTTTCTGCTGCTTTTTGAGAAAATGATTTACTTTGAACAAAGTTTTTAGTAAACTTATTAAAGTTTTCATTTTCAGTTCGTGCCTTGGGGTTTGCCAAAAAATTATATTCATTGGCATTTTGTGTTTGGCATTTTTTAGCATCTACAGGCTGTTGCCCAAAAAGAGTTGTGAAATAACCACATAACAAAATTGCTAAAAAAAAGTTTCTAGTTTTTATAATCATCTGAATTTGTGTTTTTAGTTGAGATAAAAATAAAACTATTGACCTGCTTAGAGCTATACTATAATAACCAAACACTGTACTATATTATCTGCTTCATGCTATTTTAACACTTATACTTTCAAAATCACAATATCAAAGCTTAATCACTGTTGATTTTTTAAAACAAAAAGAACACAAATGAGGCTGTCTAAAAAGTAATTTTTGATGAAATTCAGCTAAATTATTTGTAGTATTTTCTAAAAAAACTTTATTTCTTTCAGTAAAATCTTCTTTTAGAGTCGGTTTCTTGAATTATTCATAATAAAAAAAGAGGGGGTCTGAAAAGTCAAACATCCTCTTTTGTTTTATTATACCATTTTAACTTTGAAATAGTGCGTATAGAAATTGAATTTATTTTTAAGTATTCAAGGCAAAAAGCTTGTGCCTGACTTGATTTGGCATCAAGCATAGCTGTAGTTACGATTATCTTTTTTAACGAAGAATACTTGAAAAAGAAATAATTTATTAGTGCTATTTCAAAGTTAAAATGGTATTAGTCTGTTAATTATTGATAAACAAAATCCAATTTTTAATAAATCTATTGAGAAATAACCGAACTGTTACCATTTCCTTCTTGAGTTATAATTACTGATAACGAAGTGCCTTCCTGAGAGGCTGTTAAACTATTAGCATTACCAATTTGTTTTGTATTTAGGATATTAGAATCCCCGATCTGAGTGGCATACGCAGTATTAAATGATCCTTCCTGAGCAGAAATCATCATATTCGTATTTCCGTGTTGTAACTGAGACAAAAGGTTTTCTTCTCCACTAAGACTCATATTGTTTTGTCTAGCTTCCATTAGATTGTATTTTCCTTGCACTTGAGTTTGCTCAATGGTATTAGAAAACCCATTTTGCACACTTACTATTTCATTTATATCTCCATTACTCTTTGCTACTGCTATATTCCTTTCTCCTTCTTGGGTTTGTGTGATCTTAATACCAATTCCACTTTGTAATATAGCCATAGCTTCATTATAGTTTCCTACCTGATCTTGTTGTAGTAAGACTTCAAACTCTTGAGAAGAAGAACTAAATGAGCTACTTACAACCGCTTTATTGTCCTCACCAGCTTGTTTTTGATTAGTCCTAATGTTATAAGCATATATATGTGCTGAAGAAGCATCATTTCTTACTCCTTCTTGTTTTTGGGTCACAAAACCTCTACCTTCTAAGGTAGCAGAAGCATGATTATCTTCTCCTACTTGGTTTTGGGAAATATAAGAAGGACGTGTACCAAACTGATCTATTTTATCTTTAGAAGCATATGCTGTATTTCTAACCCCTTCCTGATTTTGATTTATTATAGAAAACTCCTGAGGTTCCTGCTGAGCAAAGGCTTGATTAAAATCCCCAATTTGATTTTGTGTAATAGAATGCCCATGATTCTGTATCGCAATAGCACTATTATAATTTCCGTTTTGAGATTGATTAATCGAACTATCCCCAAAACCATGTGGCTCTGAGAATTGGCTTGCATCTGCAGTATTTCCTAATCCATTTTGATCCTGGACAATACTACTTTGATTATAGTTTCCACCATATTGAGTTGCTAATGCACTATTGTATTCTCCAGATTGTTTCTGCTCTATACTAGAACTAAATCCAAAAAATGAACTTTGATTTGCTACAACTTGATTAAATTCTCCTTCCTGATTTTGTGCAATCGTTCTAGGGTTATAATCATTATCTGATTGACTCGCCTTTGCTATATTAAAGTTACCTTTTTGTGTTTGATCAATAATATTTTTAATATTTTCTGTAAACATTAAATCTATTCCTTGTATTGCTGTTGCTTTGTTTAAATTACCTATTTGAGTTTGTTTAATTTTACTTTCTATAATATCTGAATACTGAATAGCTTCTGCACTATTTGATACTCCTAGCTGGTTTTGGTATACTAAATTAAAATCTCCTTGCTGCATAACATACACATCATTTTGATTACCTGTTTGGATTTGGCTAATAGTGCCATTACCTATTGTTTCACTTTCTACACCTTGTTTTGCTATAGCAATATTAAAATTGCCATCCTGAACAATTGTTAAGGTGTTGTTTACTCCTTTTTGAGTGATTTCTGTTTCATTGCCTTTTCCTGTTTGACCGACATCTATAATATTGTTTTGAGCAAAAGTAAATGCTACACATAATACTGCCGAAAAGCTTAATACTGTTTTTTTCATCGTACCTGTTTTTAATTATTAGAAATTGATTTTAACAATGTATATTAATCCAATTAGTACTTACGATAAAGCTTAAAAATAGAAATTATGGGGATACCTTAAATTTACGATTAAAAAAAAATGAAACATAAAATATATTTCTGTTTTCGATAAAATGTATAGGTGTATTTTAAAAAGTAAGTTATTTCTTCCTAAAACAATGATTTACATACGGTTTGTGATTTAAAATCCGGTGTGTCTTTTTTATGTCTTAGGGACACTTACCTGTAAATCTTTTTTTAATAATGATCCAGGTAATCACAAAAAAGATATAACGAATAGACCTACTCTGATTATAAATCAGGGTAGGTCTATCGCTTATTATCTATAGTTTGACGTAGTCAATTACTTTGAGGCTAGCCTTCTGTTGAAATTTTCTCTTTCATTTCGAGACAAGCCTCGAAGAATTAAGCCTAAAATGTGAATTAAAAATCTTATTTATTTAATTCTGTAAAATATTTATAAAAAAGAGGAATCGTTTCTATTCCTTTTAAGTAATTCCAAACCCCAAAATGCTCGTTAGGAGAATGGATGGCATCACTATCCAAGCCAAATCCCATTAGGATGGTTTTACTTTTTAGCTCTTTTTCAAATAAAGAAACAATAGGGATACTTCCTCCACTGCGTTGTGGGATAGGGATCTTACCAAATGTATCTTGATATGCTTTGCTGGCTGCCTGATACCCAATATTATCTATTGGGGTAACATAACCTTGACCTCCATGATGTGGAGTAACTTTTACAGTTACTGCATCTGGAGCTATACTTTCAAAATGTTTTTTAAATAGTTCTGTTATCTCTACCCAATCCTGATTAGGCACTAATCGCATTGAAATTTTGGCATACGCTTTACTGGCAATAACAGTCTTGGCTCCTTCTCCTGTATATCCTCCCCAAATTCCGTTAACATCTAGGGTTGGACGAATAGAATTACGTTCGTTGGTGGTATACCCTTCTTCTCCATATACTGCTTTAATATCTAAAGCTTTTTTATAGGCATCCAGAGAAAAAGGTGCTTTTGCCATTTCTGCCCGTTCTTCTTTAGAAAGGTTTTCTACCTTATCGTAAAAACCGGGAATGGTAATATGATTGTTATCATCATGCAGAGATGCAATCATTTTTGTTAATATATTGATCGGGTTTGCCACTGCTCCTCCATACAAACCACTGTGTAAATCTCTATTAGGTCCTGTTACCTCAACCTCAACATAACTTAGCCCTCTTAACCCTGTAGTAATAGAAGGAACATCTTTGGCAATCATTCCTGTGTCACTAATTAAAATTACATCATTAGCTAATTTTTCTTGATTACGTTCTACAAACCAACTTAGGCTCTTACTTCCAACTTCTTCTTCTCCCTCTATCATAAATTTTACGTTACAGGGTAGTTGGTTAGTTTTGGTCATAATTTCTAACGCTTTAACATGCATGTACATTTGCCCTTTATCATCACAGGATCCTCTTGCAAAAATTGCTCCTTCGGGATGAATTTCTGTGTTTTTAATCACAGGTTCAAAAGGGGGGCTATCCCATAAATTTATGGGATCTGGAGGTTGCACATCATAATGCCCGTATACTAATACTGTTGGCAAGGTTTTATCTATAATCTTTTCTCCATATACAATTGGATATCCTGGAGTTTCACATATTTCTACTGCATCGCACCCTGCTTCTTTAAGTCGGTTGCTGACCTCTGCTGCTGTTTTAATCACATCCTCTTTATAGGCTTTATCTGCACTAATAGATGGAATTTTAAGGAGTTCAAGAAGTTCATTTATAAATCGGTCTTTATGTTCCTGAACGTAAGATGTTATATTTTGCATGAAATTGAATTTATTTCTGCCTAAAAGTAGTAAAAATGAAGTAATTTGCTAGTATAACCAATGCATCCTTTTATGGAAAATATATATTTAAAAATTCCTTTTTTATTTTCTCAAAAACAACTTTTGAAAGATTTGCATATTTGTAAATCAAACTTATTTGTCCCTCATTATAATACCAGAGATTATTCGGGGCAATGGAAATCTATAGCTCTTAGATCTCTTACCGGAGAAACAAATCAAATATATGCACATTCTTCTGGCACAAATAATTATAAAAACACTGCATTACTAGATAATTGTTCTTATTTTAAAAAAATAATTTCTTTATTTGAATGTGAAAAAGAATCTATTCGTTTATTAAATCTTTCGCCCAACAGTCAAATAAAAGAGCATACCGATCTCAATTTAGGGTATGAAGATGGATTTTTTAGAATACATATTCCTATTACAACAAACCCTAATGTCCTTTTTTATATTAATAATACATTGGTATCCATGGCTGCAGGCGAATGTTGGTACGGAAATTTTAATCTTCCTCACCGAGTAGAGAACAATGGTTTAACCGATCGTATACATTTGATTATAGATTGTATACGTAATACCTGGTCGGATAGCCTATTTACCAAAGCGGGATATAATTTTGAGAAGGAAAATAAACTTCTGGTATACAATGAGGAAACTAAACTTAAAATGATTGAATTGCTGGAGAGAATGCATACCGAAACTTCTAAAAAATTAATACAGCAGTTAAAATCTGAGCTATGAAAACAAACGATTTTTATATAATTATCGTTTTCATTTTAAGCTTAAAATAAAGGGGTTATAGTGGCACTCTTTAAATATTTAAAATATTATTGAAAAAAAACAATTTAAGTTGTTTGCATTTTATACATATTGTGTATATTTGCACTCACTTTTACAAAAAGTCCTAAGTATTGTAAAAGATTGTAATGCGGGCGTGGTGGAATTGGTAGACACGCTAGACTTAGGATCTAGTGCCGCGAGGTGTGGGAGTTCGAGTCTCCCCGCCCGCACAGCAAACAAAAAAGCCGACTTTAACGAGTCGGCTTTTTTGTTTGGGGTTTGGAGGGATCAAGGATCAAGACCAATTGTTGTGTTTATGCAAATATTCTGGTTAATCTAAAAAGAATTCTACATTTTTGACACCTCTGAATGCTTTTATCTTTGTATTAAAAGATTCTGCTGAAGCATTAGTACTTCGTTAATAAAATAATTTAAAATGGACCTGTAGTTGATTGTTATTGTATTAGCTATCGTATTAAATATTTTAAAGCCTGTTTGCTCTACATCTTTATACCAATGTGCTAGGTTTAGTATAAGTGGTTTGTATATAAGTTGAATCTGGGTGTTTGAAGGGATCATTCTCTGGAACTTACGTGATAACTAACTCAAAGACTATATAAGTAGTGCGATAATTCAGGAATCGAACTAACTATGTCGAAACTTAATTCTAATAGAGTGAGAACTATCATTTTTTCTTAAAACCAAAGTACTTTCATCTTCTTTGTTTTTTGTATTTTTGAAAACAATCTCGTTCTCTTTTACAGAGACTAATTTCCATTTAAAGTCAAGCCTTTTAAATGGTTCTACAAAACTAGCCACATCACTGTTTGGGTCAAATAACAAGGTAACTTGCTTATCATAAGATAACATGTAACCAGAATCTTGTGATCCTACCCCTTTTATACGGGATTGAACGGATACTTTGTTTTTATCTTTAAAATTAAAATACACCAGTACCGAGCTTTTACCCTTATTATATTTATAATTTGCATACCAACCATTTTTACTTGAAAGCAGTTTAGTACTTAACTCTTCTATTTTCTCTTTAGCTCTTTGTTCTGATAACTGCTCAACTTGAGGTTGGGCTATTTCATCTTTAATTTCGCTTTTTTTGCAGGAAAAGATTGCTAATGAAATCAGCAACAGGTATGTTCTTTTTTTCATCTTAAATTCTTTTTATTAAGTAAAAAGGTTTTACAGTGCCAGTCAAGAGCTTATCAAATACCTATAAAACGTCATTTTTAAGTGCATTTTGATAAGCTCAATGTGACACGCTGCTATTTTTTGTTTTGATTAATATCGCGATATAGATAACACAGGCTAAATACATCTTTTTTATTATCAGATATTTGATACAGAATCTATAGCTAAAGTATTTTTGTCACTATAAAAAACCTGTTTTAACTGGTCTTATATAATATACATTAACAACGATGTTATCCCTGTTTTTTTAGTCTCAAACAAAAATAATTTGATTCTCTTTATAATGATTTTATTTAAAAACCTTTATATCATTTTATTTCACAAATACCAAAAAACCAAACAATAGAACTCCTGTATCAAATAAGAGATTTCTATTCCAAAAAAAGTAATGATCCAAAATTATATTTAATTAAAAAAGATCTTTCTTTGCGCTTTCTAGTCTAAAATAGAACTTAGGGTCTGCTCTGGAAACAACAATAAATGAACCATTATTCTCGTATGGCACTATATCAAATCCTTCTACTGCTTTCATAAAAGCCATAAAATCATTTAAAATTTTATTCTTAGAAGCCAATTCTTTAATATTTATAACAGTTTCATCTTTTTTTAAACTGATTATGTCTTCTCCTATTTTATTATGGCCTTCATAAATGTTAAAAGCTAAATCCAAATCATTTAATCTAGTTTTTAGTGCAAAAGCAATAACATTATCATTTCTACGGTTAACGAACCATTGCACTCCTATTATTTCTTCAATTTTAAGTACACCTTCTAATAATTGTTTAAATGCAGGACTAGGGTCTTTAAAGATAAAACTCTTTTGTTTTTGTTTTAAAAAAGCATCTGCGGCCCCCTCATTCGTTAAAACTTTTGACCCATAAGTAATCGATCCTTTTAATTCAGAATTTTCTATATTAAATTTTTTGCTGGCACTGTCATACATAAAATCTTTGACCTCGATACCGTTAACATATAGTGGTTTTTCTAAAGTAAATTTATCTTCTGAAACTGCTAAAACCTGGCTTCTATGATATTTCTTGTTTCCTTTTTTATCCTGGTTCGTAAATACTAATGAAAAACTATTTTCATCAAAAGAAAAAGCATATCTATGATTTACCCCTGTAATTTCTAAATTTCTATAATAAGATGCTGCAGGATCATGAGATAATTTTGGTGTTAAACTAATTTGTGCTTTAATTATGTTTTTAATTTTGGTAGAGTGAGAACCGTCACTTTTTCTTAAAGTCAAAAAACTTTCATCTTCTTTTTTGCTTTCTGTATTTTTAAAAATAATCTCATTCTCATTTATAGCAACCAATTGCCATTTAAGAAAACCTCTTTTAAATTCTTCTACATGACTAACTATAACACTATTGTTGTCAAATAATAAATCAACTTGCTTTGTATAAGATAGTGTATAACTGGATTCTTTTGACTCAAACCCTTTGACAGGCGATTGAATCAGCACTTTGTTTTTATCTTTAAAACTAAAATACAGTGGTACCGGGGTTTTATCTTTACTGTATTCGTAATCTGCATACCAGCCATTTTTACTGGAAAGCAGTTTAGAATTTAGTTCATTTATTTTCTCCTGAGTCCTTTGCTCTGCTAATTGATCAATTTGGGCTTGTGTAATTTCATCTTCGACTTTACTTTTTTCGCATGAAAAGATAGTTATCGAAACTAGTAATATATATATTATTTTTTTCATCGTATATTCTATTATTTTTATTTATACCAACATTTATTTTGAAATAGAAATTTTGTCTTAACAAACATCCTCTTTTTATTTCTACCTAAAATAATTCTGGTTCTAATTATATGGATCCCTCTAATTGCAGGTAAACATATTTATGTTTTTATTACCGATTCTCTGTAAGTTTAAAAAAGATATTAGGGGATTTTTTTGAAACCAGCGTATAGGTTTCTTCTCCTTTAGAGTTTCTTTTTTGATTATTTATTACATAAAACCCTTCTGATTCAGAACAAAGCAAAAAATGATCATCAATAGCTTTTTTACTATCTCCAGAAAATGCCCCTGAGAGATCTGTATTACCTGCCCTTGGAACAATAATTATGTCTTCTCCTCCTTTTTGCATTCTTGTTGCTACATCATTTCCAATCCATCTTTTATTATTACCATCTTTTATGAATATATTAATACCATCCCGAGATACATCTTTTGTAAAAACATACCATTGTATTTGTGCTACTCCTTTTATATTAAAGATTGCATCTACAAATGGTTTAAATTTAAGGCTAGGTTGTGTTTGAATTAAATTAGTTTTTCTAGGTGTAAGAAAAGCATCTGCAGCTCCTTTATATGTTAATACTTTTGAGCCATAAATAATTTCTCCTTTTAATGAAGAATTTTCTATAATAAATTTTTTATTTGTGCTATCATACGAAAAATCTTTGATCTCTTTGCCATTTACAATTAATGGGGTTTTTAAAGAAAATTTACCTTCTGAAACAATCGAAATTTGACTTATATGTTTTTCTCTCTTTCCTTCAGCATTTTCAGATACAAAACTTAATGAAAAATTCTCTTCATCAAAAGAAAAGGCATATCTGCGATTTACTCCTTTAATTTCTAAATTTCTAAAATAAGACTCTGCCGGGTCATGAGATAAATTAGTTATTAAATTATCCCGAGCTATTATTAAATTAGCCTGAGCTTTAATTATATCCTTAATTATGGCAGAGTGAGAACCGTCGCTTTTTTTTAAAACCAAAGTACTTTCCTCTTCTTTATTATTTTTAAAAATAATCTCGTTCTCTTTTATAGCAACCAATTGCCATTTAAGGTCAGTCCTGTTAAATTCTTTTACAAAAACATTGTTCTTGTCAAATAACAAATTAACTTGCCCTTCATAAAATAATGTATAACCGGATTCTTTGGATTCATATCCTTTGATAGGTGATTGAATGGATACTTTGTTTTTATTTTTAAAATTAAAATACAGCAATACTGTTTTTTTTTCTTTATTATACTCATAATCTGCATACCAGCCATTTTTACTTGAAAGCAATTTAGAGTTTAGTTCCCCTATTTTTTCTTGAGATTGATCATTAACTTGAAGTTGGGGAACTTCATCTTCAACTTTATTTTTTTTGCATGAAAATATTACTAATGAAATTAGTAATAGATATATTATTTTTTTCATCGTGTATTCTATTATTTTTATTTATATCAATATTTACTTTTAGGTAGAAATTTTGTCTTGACAAACATCCTCTTTTTATTTCTACCTAAAATAATTTTGGTTCTAATTATATGGATCCCTGTAATTGGCAGGTAAACACATTTATGTTTTTATTACCGCTTCGTTGTAAGTTTAAAAAAGATATTAGGGGATTTTTTTGAAACCAGCGTATAGGTTTCTTCTCCTTTAGAGTTTCTTTTTTGATTATTTATTACATAAAACCCTTCTGATTCAGAACAAAGCAAAAAATGATCATCAATAGCTTTTTTACTATCTCCAGAAAATGCCCCTGAGAGATCTGTATTACCTGCCCTTGGGACAATAATTATGTCTTCTCCCCCTTTTTGCATTCTTGTTGCTACATCATTTCCAACCCATCTTCTATTACTACCATCTTCTATGAATATATTAATACCATCCCGAGATACATTTTTTGTAAAAACATACCATTGTATTTGTGATACTCCTTTTATCTTAAAGATTGCATCTACAAATGGTTTATATCTATGACTAGGTTCTTTTTGAATTAAATGAACTTTTCTAGGTGCAAGAAAAGCATCTGCAGCTCCTTTATATGTTAATACTTTTGAGCCGTAAACAATTTCTCCTTTTAATGAAGAGTTTTCTATAATAAATTTTTTATTTGCACTATCATACGCAAAATCTTTGATTTCAATACCATTAACGTATAATGGGTTTGTTAGGGAAAATTTATCCTCAGATATATTTAACATTTTGCTTGTATGAACTTCTCTATTTCCTTGTTCGTTTTCAGATTCAAAAGTTAATACTAAACTCTCTTTCTCAAAAGAAAATGCGTACCTTCGTTTTACTCCTTTAATTTCTAAATTTCTAAAATAAGACTCTACCAGATCATGGGATAGTTTAGGGATGAGTTTCGCTAATTTATCTAATGTATTGGCGTGGGAACCATCACTTTTTCTTAGGATCAGGGTGCTACCTTTATCTAATCTTTGTTCTTTACTTTTAAAAATGATTTCGTCTTCTTTTAAAGAGACCAATTGCCATCTAAAATCAGCTCCCTCCATTCTTTCTACAAAATGGGCTAAAACATTGTTTGTGTTAAATATCATATCAACATTTTCTGTATAAGACAATGTATAACTGGTTTCTTTGGATTCAAAACCATTGATATGAGATTTGATTACTACCCTGTTTTTATCTTTAAAATTAAAAAACAGAGGCTTTACTTTCTTATTATTATCGTGTTTGTATTCTGTATACCAGCCTTTTTGGTTTGATAATAGTTTAGAATTTAATTCATCTATTTTTACTTGAGTTCTTTGCTCAGGGGATTGGTCAAATTCATTTTCAATTTTAGCCTTTTCACAAGAAAAAACTATTAATGAAACTAGTAATAGGTATATTATTTTTTTCATTGTCCATTGATTTTATTTTGCACTTCTACTCTTGTTTTTTCAATATCAATACCTCTTCCAGACAAGAAGCTTTTTAGTATAGCAAACTTTTTCCTGATATGGGAACGTCCTTTATTATATTCTATAATTTGCCTAGCTGAATCGGGATTGTTTGCCGGTATTGCCTGATCCACAAACCTGATATTTACATCTCTCTGACTGCCAGTAACATACAAAGCATATAACTCTACAAAATCCTCTTCAACACTTTTTGTAGCATACGGAGTAACCATACCTAACGTAATAGCTCTATCTAAATTTATCGTTTTCCAACCGTTCCTGGTATAGTTATTTGGCGTAACTTTTCTATACTCATCTGGTAGTTTAAAGGTTTGGTGCAAGATATGGCAGTATTCATGAAAAGCAGTACTTAACTGAAATTTAACCCAATTTTTGTTTTTTACATCAAAGCTGTTACATTCTGTAAACCGTATTAGTGTTCCTCCTTCTGCTTGGCCCGATATCCTTGACCCATCTAGGTTAAAAGCAGGTGAGCCGGTATACACTATCTTTTTTGGAAAAGTTTTTTTCACCAGTGCTTTGTTAGAAGAAGACTCTAAAGGTTTTACCCAATAATCCAGTAAAAATCGGGATGTTGGCAATACTAACTCTTCTTCAATAGGCGCTATATTATACCAATCATTGGGCAACAGGTTTTTTATGTACCGGTATTCTACTCTAGTATTATATGGAGCAAACATTTTCTGCAACTCAATATCAATACTGGATTGTTCTATATCCGGAAAAATTGATTCTTCAGAAGGAGCTAAACTCTCTTCGCTCTTATCACAAGAGCAAATTATTACTCCTAATAGCAATAAATACATTATACTTTTTTTCATAATAAAAATTTTTAGTTATTAGGTGTCATACCATTAGAGATAGCATAAGATGGTATCTGATAATCTTTATTTGGTGCGACATCAGATAATTTTAATATGTTTCCATTACTAAGCTTATGGGTGACTTCTATATTATAACGTTTAATATCAAACCATCTAAACCCTCTAAGCAATAGCATCAGCCTTCTTTCATGCAACAAATAAGCGGTCCATGCTTCTTTATCTGTGCCTACTTTATAATACGTCTTTAACTTTTGGGTTGTTAACAAATTAGAGTTATAATTTTTATAGCATTTTTGTCCTATAATTTTGAGAAGTACCGCAGCTGATTCATATTCTTCTTTTCTAATATGTGCTTCTGCTTTGTTTAAAATAACTTCTGACAGTGGAAATATATCATCTTCAATTCTTTCGCCATTGTCTTGAACAAACACAAAATAGTTAATAGGTATAAATATATTTCCTGATCTAGTATAATAAATAAGAAACCTATCATCTGGAAGGTCTAAAGGATTACCAAGGTATTTGTCCCTGATTTCATTATTTAACTGGTAAACATTATCAATAGACAGCCATGTATCTGCTCTTTGCACCAAACCAACTTCTGATCTGTTAATATCAACAAGACTAAATTTATTACTGTTATAATCAGACCATTGCCTTAAATTATTTGCTCCTTGAAAATTATCTAATGATTTTGTAGCATATAAAATCACTTTGTCCTGATCTTTCACATCTTTATTTCTAAAAGTATAAAAGCGTGAGGCATAAGCATACATTGTTGCCAATGTAAAACGGTACTTGTTGTTGTCAAAATCATTTGCAAGTTTCTCTATAGTACTTATTGCTTCTAGCAAATCTATTTCTGCTTTGTTATACACTTCTTCAACAGTATTTCTTGTGTAATCAACTCTTATTTTATCTTCAACTTTTTCTACATAAGGAACACCTAAATCTTTGGAAGCTGTAGAAACATCATAGTGTTTTGAAAAAATATTTACCAGCATAAAATGATTATATGACCTAACCAATTTTGCTTCTGCTGTTATCAGCTTTAGTTTATTTTTTTCAGCATTAGAGATTGGAGTAATCAAATCGGCTTGCTCAAGTACTAAATTTGTTTGCGCTATTGCTTTATAACTTGTTGTCCAAAACGATGATGGGGAATCTTGATGAGTTTGATCTCTAATATCCCTTCTCCAAGTATACAGATCTTCTAATATTAATTGATTTCCAGAATAGTTTTTAACTAATCCTGCGTCATCGCTGCTAAAATGAGTAAATCGAAATGATCTTTCATTTTGGTAGGCGGCAACCAATGTTGCTTCTAATTTTTCCAAATTATCTATTTCCAGTCTTTGATCCGGTACTACATCTAGAGTTTCGTTACAAGAAATAAGTACAAGAAAAAATAATATACTATATTTTATAAATTTCATAACTTTATGTTTTTAAAATCCAACATTTAATGTAAATACATATTGTTTTGTTATAGGTAAGTTTGTACCTCCCGACCATGTAAATTCGGGATCTTCTCCATTTAACTTTTCTTTATCTGCCAACCATACCAAACCCAGGTTTGTACCTTGTACACTTAGTCTAAAATTGGATAGCTTCGTTTTTTTTATAAATTCTTTTGGAAATGAATACGATAGAGAAACATTTTTTAATCGAACAAATGAAGCATCTGCCACCCACAAATCGGATAATCCGTACAAATTATATGCTTGTCCTATATTACCACCTCTGTTAACTCGATCAGCATCTAGAATAGCAGGGATATTAGTAATGTTTTCATCTCCTTTAACCCTCCATCTGTTTTTTAAATGAGCCGATAAAGCCCCGTAATCTGAATATGTATAGGAGAAGTCTTGAAAAACTCTTTTTTTATGCCCAAACTGCCCACTAAAAAGAGCGGATAAAGCAAACCCTTTATACGAAAAAGTATTGGTTAAACCAGCGATAAAAGTTGGTTCTAGATTTCCTGAAAAAACAAAATTTGAAAAGTCTTCTGTTTGCACAACCAATGAACTAACCACATTATTGTTTTTATCATAAAATGTAGGTATTCCTTCATTGCTTAAACCCGCAAACCGTGTTGAATAAAAGCCTCTAACAGGTCCGTCTAGCACAGGAACCCCTAAAGACGACGAAGCTCTTCCGAACCACGTAAAAGAGTTATATTTTTTAACCTTATTGGTATGATGAGAAAAATTACCTCCAAGGTTCCAGCTAAAATCCTGGGTCTTTACGGGAGTTATATTTAAAGAAACTTCTATACCTTTACCTTCTAAATCCAGCACGTTTCCTGTTTTTATTAGCTCTCCCCCAACTCCATTGGCTTGTACATTACCAATTAGATCGAAACCATTTCTTTGATATACATTTACATCTCCATTTATTCTGTTATTGAACAATCCAAAATCCAAGCCTAAATTTAGTTCATATTGTTTTTCCCAAGTCAAATCACTATTTCCCAATTCATCGATATTTATTTGAAGTTCTGATGCAGAAGGGTTTAATGGTCGTAATGAATTAGATGAAGTGGCAATTAAACTTGCATTTCTGGCATTTGCCAAACTACCGCTTAATCCATAACCTGCTCTTATGTCTAATTGATCAACCCAATTAGAGTTTTCTAAAAAACTCTCTTTGGCAAGAGCCCATTTGGCACCTATATTCCATGTTGGAAACCAACGAGCCGAGGTTTCTTTACCTAATTGATTAGACCCTTCGTACCTAACCGTTCCATTAAATGTATATTTACTTTTATATGAATATCCAAAATTTAAAAAGCTTGCAGTAAAGCGATTGAAACTTTTATTAACCCCAAAATAAGATTCTCCTCGTGTTGATAAGTAGGTTAAATAACGGTCTGATGGTTTTGAAACACTTCCTAGATCAAAATAATGTCCAAATCCATTATTCCAATTTTCAGATCTGTCTATAACTCTTAACTCAGAACCCAAGAAAAAAGTAAGCGCATGATTATCCCCGTAAGTAGGATTCCATGTTATGTTTCCGTTGAAGTAATAATTTTCTAATTGATTGCTTCGGTTGTAATAAATACCTCCTTCTGGTAAGATGCTATATTTTATTCCTGTAGTTGATCCTGGCAATTCAAATAATAAACCGTTACTATTACGAATAACTTCAGAATCATTTGGCCCTGTTCCTGCTCTATAAGCCCTGGATTGATTAGATTTTTCATGAATTAACCTTTCTGTTTGAGCATTATAATACCGGGCAGATACTTTACTTGCAAGAATTAAGTTGTCTTTAATTTTATAATTGAAATCTGCAATAAAGTTCATATCCCTAACCCCTAATTGAATCTTATTTAGGTCTAATTCTTCAAGGATATTAAAATCTGTATAATTTCTTCTAAAATACTCAAGTTCTCCATCATCATTTCTTGGTCTTATATTTCTACTGGTGGTTAGAGCATATAAAAAAGGATTGTTATCAAATGAACGAATAAACCTGCCGCTAAACCTATCTACTCCCCCAGAATTACTGGTACTAGACAAGGATTGTTTACGATACGACATATTTGATTGTGCAGTAACCGTAAACTTATCCGAAAGAAAGAAAGTCCCCTTTAATAATGTTGTATACCGGCTTACCTTATCCGCTACTGTCCAACCAGTATCATCCAACAATCCTAAAGAGGCATAAAAAGTAGTTTTCTCTCCACCTCCAGAAGCACTTAAAGTATGTTGGGTTTGGATCCCTGTTTTAAATAACTCATCAAACCAATTGGTATTGACTACTTCATATTTTCTTAAAAAAGCATTGATTTCATTATTATTTGTTCCCCATTCGATTTCATTATTCTTTATCAATTCGAATAATTTACCATAAGGACCATGTGTAGATGCACTTTGAGTTCTGGCTATATTAATCCAGCCTTTTTCATAAACCTCTCGGTTTATAGACATCTGATCTCTTGAGTTTAAGATATTATAATCATTGTAAGTAGGCCTGGGCTTTATAGTCATTATATTAGAATAATTAACATTTAACCTTCCTTTTCTACCTTTTTTAGTTGTGATAACTATAACCCCGTTTGTTGCTCTTGCTCCATATAATGCTGTTGCTGATGCATCTTTTAAAATCTGAAAACTTTCAACGTCTTCCATATTTAATCCAGCAACCCCAGAGCTTATAATAGAGTTAATATTTCCTGAGTTAATATCTGAGTTAGATACGTTAACAGCATCTTCCAAAATAACACCATCTATTACCCAAAGTGGATTTTGATTTCCGTAAATTGACGAAGAACCACGAACTCTAATTGTGGGAGCTGTACCAAATGTACTAGATACATTTTGCACACTTACTCCTGCAACTCTTCCTTCTAGTGATTTAGAAATATCGGCTTCGCTTGATAGCTTGATCTCATCCATTTTCAGTTTTGAAGCTGCACCGGTAAATAGTTTTTTATCTATTTTGCGATACCCCGTTCGTATTACTATCTCTTCCAGAGTTTCTGTAGATTCTTTTAATGTAACATTAATAGTAGTAGTACTGTCATCTACTACTATTTCTTTAGATTCAAAACCTAATGATTTAAAAACTAAAATATCTCCATTAGATGCCTTTATTGTATATTTTCCATCAAAATCTGTAATAACACCATTGGTTGTTCCTTTAATGATTACTGCTGCTCCTACTACTGGACCGCCATTACTATCTGTTACGATACCAGTAATACTATTTTGAACTAATTTCCTTTTTAATAAGATAGAGCCTTCTTCACCAAAAGAGTAATGGATATTACCAGACAGTAAACTTTTATCTAAAATATCTCTTATAGTGATTATTCCTTTTTTCAACTCTACTTTTGGTAGTTTTTCAAAAAGATGGTTTTCATATACAAAAGTATAATCTGTCTGTTTTTTGATTAATTCAAACACTTTTTCTACAGATATTACTTTATCTGAATCTATTGTTATTTTTGTGTTTTGAGACAACCCATTATTTGGAACGAAAGCAAATGAAATTGCACAAAAAAGATAGATAAACGTTCTCATAATATTAATTAGCAGTCTTTTTCTTAATAGAAAAAGAATCCCGGTAAATTTAATTTCCATAAATTTGTTAAATGTTAAATTAATTAATTAGCATATTCTTAAAGGAATGTGGGTTTTTATTTTGTGAGAGATTGACAAAACCTCATTCCTTTTTTATTTCTTAAATTTTATATTCCGATTGTTTATTTCATAAGTTACATTGCTTGTGTTAGTAATTGCTTTTAAGACAAAATGAATGTCTTGTTTTTTACGTAAAACACCATTGAATTTTACATCTCCTATTTGTTTGTTTTCTATAGTTATATCTACATCGTACCATCTTTCAAGTACTCTTGCTATTTGTTCTAAAGAAGTATTATTAAAATTAAAATATCCTCTAATCCAAGCTATTTCTTCGTTTGCATTAACTTCTTTTACTTCGGCTTCTAGATTTATTTTATTTAATAGTAATTGTTGATTTGGTTTTAAATAAATTTTGCTATCCTTACTTTCAACCATTACTTTACCTTCAACCAGAGTGGTTAGCACTTCATCCTCCTCTGGGTATGCTTTTACGTTGAAATGGGTTCCTAAAACATTTATTTTTTGAAAGGAGTTTATTACTTTAAAACTATCCCCCGAATGATTTTTACTTGGCGAGACTTCAAAATATGCTTCGCCATAAACAAGTTCAACTTCTCTGGGTTTTCCTTTTATAAAATTTACAGGATATTTTAGTTTGGTTTTTGAATTTAACCAAACTTTTGTCCCGTCTTCTAAAATCAATGAAAACTCTCCTCCTCTTTGAACCGTAAGATAATTGTATTCTATTTTTATTTCTTCTGTTTCACTGCCATTTTCTTCTACAGATTTGTATGCCAAACTTTTTCCCTGACTTTTTATATTAGAGTTTTCGAATGATTGATTCTCCTCCAAAACCACTTCGCCCCCATCACTTAAGGTTAGGATTGTTTTATTGTTTTCTACCTTATTTGCAGAGATTGTGACAGGCACTTGTTTTTTATTTGTTACAGGATTAAAAAAATAAGCTGCCGAGAACAAAAGTGCTATTGAAGCAGCTGCATAATATTTCCAAATATTTGCTCTGCTATTTCTTATTTTCTTTTCAATGGAACTCCAATTTTTTTCCTCATTAAAAAGGTATTCATAGGAATCTTTATTGTTTTTTACCTTGAGGTAAAAATCCCGATGTCTCTTTGACTCTGAGTACCAACGGTAAAACTCTATTTTTTCCTGATCAGAAAGAGTATTGTTGATTTTTTTTAATATTAATATAAACTCCATTTTTGGGTTTTAATTTGCTTATAATTATGATAAAGTTTTCATAATAAAGACAACTGAAATATAAAAATGGGTGACAAAAAAAATATTTTTTTTTAAAAAAACATTAAATTAATTCAGTAATTAAACAAGATTAATAACAATTAAGCAATAGAATAAGGGGTAAAATTAATGATTCGTTAATTTTGATTTTGGCTCTTTTAAGTTGTGTTTTAACTGTATTTATAGAAATCCCCAGTTCTTCTGCTATCTCGCTATATTTATAATTTTCTACAAACTTAAGTCTGGAAATTTCCTGCATTTTAGAAGGCATATTATTAATAATATCCAAAATCTTTAAATACATTTTATTTTCACTTTTTATAGAAGAAAGGGGTTTTTCAATATCAATAATCATAGAGTTACTAAACTCTAAAAAATTTTCTCTATCACTAATTTTAATAGATTTCAAATGATTTAAACTCCTGTTTTTGACCATTGTATACAAATAAGACTTAAGAGACACTTCTATTTCAATACTATCAGAATGCTGCCACAGGTATACAAAAACTTCTTGAACTATATCTTCGCCAACAGAGTAATCGTACAAATATTTATTTGCGTAGATCACTAAATCTTTAAAAAAAAACTCATAGCAGTTTTTAAAACCAGTTTTATCTTTATTTTTTATTTGCTTAATTAAATAATCGTTGTTCATAGAAAATTAAAATATTGTTATAATTAAATATGCTATGATTTTAACTGTCTAAAAAAGAGTTTAAGGGAAAATAAACTTACAATATATATTTTAAAATAAGATAACGTTTTAAAAATTATGTCCTAAAAATTTCAAAAAGCCCTTTTTTGCCTTGAATACTTAAAAAATAAATTTAATTTCTATGTGCACGATTTCAAAAATAAAATTGGTGTAAGCTTTAGATTTAAAAAACCCGAGGAACATAAGTTCCTCAGGTCTTATCAACAGATATAAAGGGGGAAAAAACTATTATAAAAATCAAAATCACTTACTTATTCCCTTACTTATCTGTTCAAAAACTAGTCAGCCTACCAAAAACTAGTTCTCTTTACTTTTCCTAATTATTTAGATTTTGCACTTATTTTATATACAATGTTCTCTAACATCATATTTAATTCTTTTGCCATGCCATCAACTTTGGACGAATGATACTTATGCTCTTTGCCATTATAACGCAATGTGGTAATTGGCAGGTCTCTTACTTTTTTAAAAGACATATTTTCGTGTATCCCTTTATTTAGCATTGTTTTTAACTCTCTAAATTCTTTTTCTTCTAATTTTGTTTTGATATTTCTTTTTGCAGAAACATGTCTTATTCCCAAATAAGAAACCGACCCATCTTGATATATCCATACATCATACACAGGGCATTTTCCTAAGCAGGATCCTTTTGAATAGTGCACCAAGATTTTGTCTGTTAAAACATTTACAGAAGTGTTCTTGCCTGATTTACAAGAAAAAACTGCTGTTATCAATATTATCACTATATATTTCATACACTGTCGCAAAAACATGGATAAAGTGGTTTGTATAATCAAAACTATCTATATAATTTTATTATTTTAATGTTTATTATAACCACAATGTGTTTTGTTTTTATTACCAAACGTATTTGCATTTTTCCATGATCCAGGGGCAGGCAAGAAGTTTTTACTGCTTTTTGCTATATTTCCTCTAATATGATTTCGCAGCTTTATCATTTCTGCATCATTGTACATGATCCCTATCTTTTTCTCTGCTCTGTTGTTTTCATTTACTCCTCCGGCTCTGGTAACAAATGTGGCAAAAACCTCGGCTATATCTTCTCCCGGATTAGTAGAAGCGTATTGCGTAACATACCTGTCTTTATATTTGTCATAAAATTTCTGCTTATCACTTTCACTATTGGCCTTCAAAAATTCATCCCAGATATCTGCCCAATGATTTTGGTATAATTTATTTATATTAGAATTATCTCTTGAACAGCCTTCTCCTGTAAAGAAATTTTTGCAATTAGCTTCAGCTATAGAAGAGTCTACTTGCGACTTCTCTAAAGTAATAATATGTCCAAATTCGTGTATGATAGTATATGCCAGTTGTCCATCTGCATTAAATCCTCCGGTATATGCAAAATCTATTGCAATACCCATCTGCCATTTTGAAAGATCCTGCGTTCTTTCTATTACATATCCAGCGGTATCATCTTTTTCGCCGGCAAAAATTACAAATTCACTCATTTTTGATCTATAGCCTTCGGGGACAATTTTTTTTACCAGATTCCATATTTCCTCGTGTTTTTTAGTATCTTTTTGAAACTCCAGTAATTTTCCTGTTACCTTATAATCTTTTTCTTTTACTATTTTATCACCTTCAACTTTATAAAGAGTTATGTTTCCCTCATCATCTGTATTTCCAGTATTACCACTTGTACTGACCTGATTATCTGAATCCTGTACCGGATCTGCCACATCATCATCTTTTTTACAGGATTGAACAGAAATTGCTACTATACTCAGAAAGATGATCAGAATATGATTCCATTTTTTTAGATCTTTCATAATACAACTTAGTTTTAAAAAAATTAAATGTCCTTTTTCACACAACAGTAAACTTTCAAAACACCCTATTTTTATTTGCTTTTTTTTGATTTTTAAATATCGATTCTGAAAAATAGGGTAAAAGGATAATATATTGTTGTTATGTAGATAAGGTTATCATATCATTAGAAGTTGAGACAGAAACATCCATAAAAAAATGACATTTTCGGCTTTTTTTATTTAAAAACTGTAGTTTTGAAAAAAAAAAGCCACATATTTTTATGATGTCAGAAAAACAAAAGTCTGTTTGTGATGAAAAAACTTTTAAAATGATTTTTGATAATCATTCTGAAGTAATCCTGAATTTTATTTATTATAAATGTGGGGATATGGAACAAGCAGAAGATATAACGCAGGATGCTTTTGTAAAACTTTGGAAAAATTGCAAAAAAGTTCTTTTTGATAAAGCAAAATCATTTTTAATGAAAGTAGCTCAAAATGCTTTTTTTAATGAATTGAATCACAAAAAAGTAATCTTAAAATACAACCAGCAAAGCTTCTCTTCTATTCAATATGAATATAGCCCGGAGTTTTTGATGGAAGAAAAAGAGTTTATGATAAAATTGCAACGTAGTATTTCTGAGCTTCCGGCCAAACAACGAGAGGTATTTTTATTAAGCAGAAAAGATAAAAAAACTTATAAAGAGATTGCTGAAATTATTGGGCTAACGCAAAAAGCAGTAGAACGAAGAATGCATTTGGCATTATTAGAATTAAAAGAAAAATTAGGGCAAGCTATCTAACCGAAAATTAAAAAAAATGAAAAAACCAGATAACACAGATGATTTTTTGGCCAGATGGATCAGTGGTGAATTATCCGAAGAGGAAATTAATACTTTCAAAAAATCTAAGGATTATATTTTGTATGAAACAATTCTGGAAGGAACAAAATTACTGGATGTACCTACGGTAGACAGAGAAAAAATTTTTGATCGCATTCAGAATAGTATTTCTAAAGAGAAAAAAGTAATCCCTATGATCCCTGGTTGGGTATATGCTGTTGCAGCTAGTATTGTATTAGTCCTGGGGTATACCTTGTTTTTTAATCAAACCATTACATATCAATCTGAATTTGGAGAGCAATTAGCAATAACTCTTCCCGATGGCTCTGAAGCTATTTTAAATGCTAAATCCAAATTATATTATAAAAAAGGAAGCTGGAAAAATACCGAACGAACTTTGTTTTTAGATGGAGAAGCTTTTTTTAAGGTAAAAAAAGGAAACATATTTACTGTAAAATCCAATACTAATTCTGTTTCGGTACTAGGTACACAGTTTAATATCAATACTTCCTCCGATTTCTTTGAAGTTACTTGTTATGAAGGAAAAGTAAAAGTTGAAAATAGTAACTCTTCAAAAATTATTTCCAAAGGGCAAGCTGTAAGAAGTATCAACTCATCGTCTTTTGAAAAATGGGGACTAAATGATGTTTTTCCATCATGGACTACAGGAGAGAGCAGCTTTACCGATACCCCTTTGCAACAGGTAATATCTGCTTTAGAAAAACAGTACAAGATTACTATCAAAAGTAAAAAAATTAGTATAGACCAACGGTATAGTGGAGGGTTTACACACAATAATTTGCAAAATGCTTTACATACTATTTTTGATGCAATGGATATTAAGTTTATTTTTACAGACGAAAATACTATCGAATTGTCTGAAAAATAAATGAAATATTACTTTTTATTGCTTATTTTTCTTTTTTCTATAACTACGAATGCTCAGGAAAAAAAGAAAAATATACATTATGCCGACCTTTCATTAAACGGTTTTCTAACCGAAATGGAAGGGCTTTTTGGTGTAAAATTTTCATACAATACTTCTTCATTTACAGACATAATTATCACAGTAAATCAAGACTCTGTTACTCTTGAAGAAGTCATCTCTATACTATCCAGCCAGTATCCTATACATTTTACACAAATCGACGAGCGGTACTTTGTTGTCAAGTTTAACAAAACACTCCCTTTTTGTGGATATATTACAGACAAAACCCATACTCCTATTGAGGGGGTTACTATATTTAATAAGATAAAAAAAACAGGGGTCTCATCTGACGAGAAAGGCTTTTTTTCTATAAAAAGTAGTGTTTCAGATACTTTAATGATCTCTTATCTAGGGTATGAAACTATTTCTATACCCGTTAAAAGTGCTATCAATAAAAAATGTAAAGCCTATATTTTATCTCCCGAGGATTTTGTTTTGAACGAAGTGATTATAAAAGAGTATCTTACCTCTGGAATTGTAAAAACCAGAGATGGTTCGGTTAAAATTCGACCAAATAATTTGAATATAATTTCAGGGTTATCTGAACCTGATATTCTGCAAAATATTCAACTTTTGCCCGGGATAGAAAGTCCTTTTGAAACCGCATCGGGTATATATATAAGAGGTGGTACTCCTGACCAAAACTTAATATTATGGGATGGTATTAAAATGTATAATTCTGATCATTTTTTTGGGCTTATTTCTGCTTTCAATCCATATATTACCAAAGATATCACCATATATAAAAGCGGAACCCAACCTATTTATGGAGACAGGGTTTCGGGAGTTATTGATATCAAAACCGATCAAACTGTCCCCAAAAACACTCAAGGAGGATTAGGTATTAATATGACTCATGCCGATGGGTATTTGAAACTTCCGGTATCCAAAAAAGTTGGTGTTTTTCTTTCTGCCAGAAGATCAATTACTGATATTATAGAAACTCCTACAACTAAAAATTATTCGAATCGAGCCTTCCAAAATACGAGTATTACAGCCAACAGATCTATTTTTGATTCTAACGTTTCAGAGATTAAAGAGTTATTTTATTTTACCGATGCTACTTTAAAAATAATTGCTAACCTGTCCGAAAAACATGACATTTCTGTTTCTAATTTGATTACTCAAAACAAACTGGATTATTCTTTTATGGATACTAATTTTATAGATTTTTCAGAAGATCAACTTGTTATCAACAATTTTGGAACAAATATTTCCTGGAAAAGCAAATGGAATGACCGATTCTCTACAGAAGCTCAATTATCATATTCTGAATATGAACTCAAATATCAAGGAAGATATCTTTTTATTGGTCAGGATTTAACTATCAAAAAAGAAAACACTATAAAAGAATATGGTTTTTCGCTTCATTCTAAATGGAATATTAATCCTAATTTTACCTTCTCTAACGGGTATCAATTATATTCTAATTTGTTGTCTTCTTATCTAGAAGATAATGATTTTGAATTTGACAAGTCTCAGAAAATTCCCTCTCATAGTTTTTATTCTAATTTACTATATAGTTCTCCTGAAACCTGGCTTGTTAACCTTGGGGTAAGAGCAAATTATTACTCTGCATTAAAATCTGCTTTTATAGAACCCAGGCTTTATGCTGAACGAAAAATAGGGGATCATTTCAGGGTTAAAGGATCTGCAGAGGTAAAAAATCAGTCTGTTAGCCAGATTATCGAATTTACTACTTTTAATTTCGGACTCGAAAATCAGCTATGGATGGGAGCCCAAAAAGAAGAATTTCCTTTGTTGAGAAGCAAACAATATACTCTGGGTGCCCTTTTTCATAAAAGAAACTGGAATATTGAAGCGGATACTTATTACAAAAAAATAAAAGGACTTACTTCCCTTACCAAAGGATTCGAATCTTCTTTTGACGAATTATCTGAGGGGGAGAGTATTTCTGTAGGAATAGATATATTAATCAAAAAAAAGGTTGGCAAATACTCTACCTGGCTAGGATATTCATTTTCTGATACAGAGTTTATATTCGAAACGCTTAATCAAGGTAAAGCGTTTAAAGGAAATAATAATATAGCCCATTCGCTTTCATGGTCGCATGCTTTTTTATGGAAAAAGCTTCAGTTTTCGTTAGGATGGAAATATCATACTGGTATCCCATATACTCCTGCTCTGAAATTAGTAGATGAAAATGATAGTCCTCTTGTTCAATATGCTCCTGTAAATTCTAAATCTTTACCTGATTACCACAGACTGGATTTTTCTGTAGTATATGATTTTAAATGGTCTGCAAAAAATGACAGATTTAAAAGCCGCCTCGGTTTTTCCTTATTAAATTTATATGGGAAAAAAAATATCCTGGACATAAATTTTCCTCTCTATGGATCAGAAGATACTAATGGCAAGATTTCTTACGAATTAAGAGAAACTAACAAATCATCTTTGGGTATAACTCCTAATGTTACTCTTAGATTACGTTTTTAAACCATTATATACATTTGGTTCTGTTAATTTTTTGAATACAAAAAACATATAATATATTGTTAAACAGATAGTTACTATATATTTCACTTTGCATGAAATATGGTGAAATATTTTTTGGTGATTAAAATCCCTAATCTTGTACCAACAAAATCATCGAAGAAGAATTAAAATATTAAGGTTCAAAAAGGGTAATTTATGAAAATTGATATTAAACTGGAAAAGGCTATCTATAATTTAATCCACTTAGAGTGGGTTACATCTCAAAGTTTAATGAACAAAGCTCTATATCTTGAAACCACATCTTTTAAAGGCTATGCGAAATGGATAAAAAAACGTGGAGACAAGGAGCAAACCCATGCTATACATCTTTTTGAATACTTAAAAAAACGGGGAGCAAAAGTAGAATTAAGTAGTTTAAAAAATATAGAGAGCTCTTATATATCCCCATTTCAAGTTTTTCAATCGGCATTAAAAGATAAACATGAAATCATTTCATTAACGATAGATTTATATGCCTTGGCAGTAGAATTAAAAGATAGTGAAAGTGAACAAGTATTACATGCTTTTATTAATGAACATATAATCGAAGAAAAACATATTTTTAATATTCATCAAAAAATAAAAATCAATAATAATGCTAAAGATCTTAAGCCTTATTTAAAGATTGAAAAAAGAAATATAAGTGAAATAAGACAATAAAGAATGAAAATACATTTGACTCTATTATCAAAAAATAAAATACTAAAAACCAAATAATTAGCAAAAAAAATACAAAATAGCTATTATTAAGAATTGGTGAGTCAACAAATATTTGAAGATCGTAATTTCTAATATTCGTTTTAAAAATTAGAGGTTGCAAAATGATGCTGTATTGCGCATTAACTACGTTCAGGAAAAGAAAGTTAAACGCTTTCTAAAAAGGAGTAAAGGGCCTTTGGGGGTAAAGGCTCTTCTCCTATTTCCTTTTTAATTCTTTTATGATTCAAAAAAAAAGAATAGAATCTTTTTTTAAATGCATATCTTAGTTCTATGCACTAAAAACCAGAAAGGCTTTAAAACCCCATGATCCCCAAATAATTTGGTATAAGTTGTATATATACTTTTGGTTCTGCTTTTTCTTCTCTACCTAATGTTATCTTAAAATGGCTAAGACTTCTTTTGTATGTATAATTTCCTGATTTAATTTTTTCAGAACAAAGAATATCCTTAATAGCTGTGGCTCTATCTTGAGAACAAAATCCTGAGGTTTTTAGTTTATACAAAAAAGCATCATTGTATTCTATCCCTTTTTTTAAATGAAACTCCAGACCTATGGTTGGCAACAAAACATCATTAAATTCTATTACTACACTAATATAAGATACCATATAGATTCCTTCAAATTGTTTTTGTAGTAACTCTCTATTCCCTGTCCAACCTATCCTATCTAAAAAAACCAATAAGCTGTCCCTGTCAAAACCTCTTATATACATCCTCGTTGTTTTGGTATTTCCCCGAGAGTGCATTATACCAAAATGCTCTATATATTGATTATCTTCAAAGGCATCTATACACTGTTTTAAGATGTCTTTATTTTTTTTATCAAGCGATTGTAAATTTAACACTTCAAAGAAATGAGTCATTTCTGTAAATGGAATGTTTTTCTGTTTTGGGCTTATAAAAAGACTAGGGATTTGATGTTGTTCTTTACCGTCCAAATCTGCTTCTATCCAAAAACTTTTAATCGTTTGGGGGGAGTCGAGCAATGCAATACAGTTGTTAAACCATGTCCCTATTTTTTTATAATTGTGGCTGTTATAATAATTTTTGAAAAACTGTAAGTCTTCCTTTTCTATTATTGCCATTGCCAGATCTACTTGTTCTTTACCATCTTCGACCCTAAACTCAAACACATAAGATACATGAAGCCTTGGGTAAAAGTCAAGCAATTGTTTTTCTAAGCGATTTGCTGCCAAAAAAGAAACCATACACCTTTCTCCCACAGGAAAGATGTATGGCACTATGCTATTATATGTTGTATCTACCAAGTTTTTGGTTCTACCAAATTGTCAAACAATGTTTCTAACTCTGCCTCAGAATTTGGGTAGCTTGATTTTTCAATCAATGTATCTACTAACCTTTGGCTCATTTTTTGCTCTAATTGGTTTTGAACATTTGCAATGCTTTCTACAAATTGCGAATAGTATTTTTTACTATTTTCCATAGAAGATCGCATTAATGTTGCCAGTTTTGTAAATTGGTTTTTTGGATCATTACTTATGATATTAATAAAATCAATAAAAGCGCCCTGATCTTCTGAAGACCATGAATATCCCCAAATCAAATCGGTAGTTGATCTACCTATAACTTTATTTACTGCCCACCAGTTTGGATCCAGATTTCGGATATCTGAAAAAATTGCAGAAGTCATAGTTTTTGCAGCTTCATCTAATTTCATTCGATCATAGATCAGTTTTGTGATTTTATCCTGATATTTTAACACGTCTTTTTCTCTCCCATTCTTTACAGCATCTGCCATTTTCAATTCATAACCTTTCATGATGGTTTTTGTATTGTCCTCATTATTGGACAATATTTGCATGAATCTAATTAAATCTCGGTTAATTTCTTCAGCTGTTGGCGCAACATTTGGCGCGGGTTTATACGTTTCGGTTTTCATAGTATTAATATTTAGTAAGATTAATTAATATGGATTCTTGTGGTATGTCAAATAAATTGGTTTTAGAAATATGTGCAACTATCTCTGTAGAAAGCCCCATAATATCTACAAGCACTTCTTTTCTTTCCTTCTCGCTTAACTCTCTTTTTTCTAAGGTATCTCCTGTTTTTGTATAGTATGTAACTCCAACAATACTATGTACTATTCCTTCGTTATTTTTACGAATATACACGCAATCATTAAACAAGCTGTTTTGTATGCTTGTTACATAAAATTCTGTTATTTGTTCTCTAGAAATGATATTTTTATTAATTGCACATGGCATAGATTCTCTTTTAGTGGAGTGCTCAAAAACAATTTTTGTGGTTTCAGAATCATGGATTAATTGAATAGGGTGAACCGGGTTTTCTATACCTTCTCCATCTATTTTTATTGGTTGTTCATTTAATATGGAAGTATCTATAATATATTCTTTTCCATTACTAAAAGAAACCAATAAGCTGCCATGATTGGTAATTCCCATATCTCCCATAGAACCTGTAATAATACGAGCATCAAACCCAAGATACTTTAATAATTCACACATTGCATTTGCTGTTGTCCAGCAAGTACCTCCCAACCCGTGCTTCAACCATATTTCAAAAAACTGATTTGCATTGATTTGATCCTGATTAGAGAACTCTTTATCATAAAACTTAAGTCTTTTCCAAAAATTATCAAAAGGAATATTTCTGCACCATTCATGGTACAATTTGGTCAATCCTTCTTCGTTAGGTATTAATGGTAAGTTTATTGCTAAACGCTCTAAGGTTTTTTCTGCAATCTCGGGGGTTAATACAGAGTTTAATACTACAGTTTTTGGGTCATTCATTATTTTTATTATTTTTAAGAGATTACCAAATTTTGTTTTTTAATTAAAGTAAGCGAGTGATTGGTAAGGATACATACATCTTCTACATCATTGTATTGGCTAATATCGGTATTTTCTTTTAAAAGAAAACTTTTAAATGCATCTGACACGAATAGTTCTATCCATTTTGCTTTTTGTTTTTTACATACTGTCATTGCCTCTTTAAAAGCCTCTAAAGCTTCTTCTTTTTTGTGTAATCCATCCAAGGCTTTTGCTTTAAAGCAATACGCATATCCTACTGCAAACATTACATTATGTTTCTTTGCAAATTCTATAGATTGATTCGATATTTTAAGTGCTTCGTCAAATTTGTTTTCATTTAAACAGGTAACAACTTCTACCAGATCATAATAGGTTTTTGCCGAGGTTTTTGGCGCCCATTTTTTTCGAGCTTCCTGATATTGATCCAGAAACATCTGCTTTCCTGACAAGGCTTTTGCTGAAATTTTATTCAAATTAATTGCACTTTCCCAGTATGGAAAAATGCCTTTTTCCTGACGTAGAATTGTGCTTGGGTTTATTTTTTCTAATTGCTCTTTTTCATATTCACAATTTGGCAAAAAAGAGCATATATACAAGTAAAGCCTGGATGTTTGTGCAAAAATCCCCATGGTTAAATTTGGCCAGTTATAGGATTCTGCTTCTTCCAATGTTTGTTCCATTATGGCAATTGCACGATCTGCCTCGCCCATAAACAATCTTGCTAAAGATTCAAAACTCTTACATACGATATAGGGATCCAAACCATCTGTTACTAATTTTCGCTTTCCTTGTTCTTGATTATAGATTTTATAGCATTTTTGACAAGATTGAATACAGTTTTTAAAGTCTCCTTCAAAAAACAGAGTTTGACTTAGACAATCATACGTCTGTGCCAGATAATTAGTATTATTTAATGCTTTGGATGCGTTCATCATTTTTTTGGTAAGTATATGCATCCTGGCTATGTTTCCTTCGGTGCATTCAAAAATCCACATGCCTTTAGCCAAGGCAAACTCTAGTTTATTATTGGCAGATACAGATCCTTTTAATAAAGATTCTGCCAAACGATAATTTTCTATTATTTCGGGATGGTTCCACCCTAATTTATTGGTTAAAACTGCTGCTTTATGAATTCGTAAATTTGCTTCCTGAACTTTATCGTAATCTGATAAAGTTTTTTTCTTTATGAGTTCTATTACCGATAAGGCCTTATTAGTTAGGTTTAAAGACTCCATGTGCCCTAATTTCTTAAGCATTTCTAAATCTGCTGCTATTTTATAAAATTTTATAGCTTCCTTATATTCTTCGGCTTGATAAAAATGATATGCCAGATTTTGAACGTGTTTTTTAGGGGATTTTTTAAAATAGTATTTAAGATTAAAGGCTATTCTTCGGTGGGCTTCTTTTCTGGGGTTAGATGTCATACTTTTGAATGCGGCATCCCTTATTAATGCGTGCCTAAACATATAGCTTCCATCTTTTACTTTACGGCGTTGGTAAATAATATTTGCTTTTATAAACAAATCTAAATCTGCTTGCACCATCGCTTCATCTTTTAATGAGGATCTTACCAAAAGATCGTATGTAAATTCGCGACCAATTGTTGCTGCTAATTGTGCTGTTTCCATAGCTACTCCAACGCTTTCTAGCCTTGCTTGCATAAGTCCTATTAGGGTAGATGGTACTTCTATATCTTCTGTTTCATGTTTTAATTCGTATTTTTCATTTACTAATTGCAAAAGTTTTTTCTCATGCAGCATATAGGTTAGTTCTTCGGCATAAAGTGCTATCCCATCTGTCCTTTCTGATATAAACTGCAATACTTGTTCGCTAACCTGAGCTCCATTTAATATCTCTTCAATTATAGGTTTTATCAATTTGTTTTCCAGAGGAGGAAGTTCAATTTCTTCTATTAGATCATTTATCCAACCGGATGTAAATTCTGGTCGTGCTGATAAGACTATCAGGCATTTGCCTTCTTTATTTTCTTGTAATAGTTGTTTAAGAAAAAATTCACTGGTAGGATCTATCCAATGTAGATCTTCTACAATAAATAAAAATTTATTTTGATGTCCTATATTAAATATTAGTTGCCGCAGTATCTCTAAAATAAATTCTTTTTGTTCTTGTTGTGAAGTTTGATATTGCTCCTGTTTTTTAATTGGTATCGAAAACCATGAGCAAAGTACAGGCAAAGATAATTTTACATCACAGTGTGCTGCCAAAAGGGCTTTTTCCAACTTAGATATCACATCATTATTTTTAGATGTTTCTCTAATATCCAGATGTTTTTTTAGTAATTCAAAAATTGGATATAAGGCATTGTTTTGATGTTCTGGCAAACACCTGCAATGGTGTACAACCCCTCTTTTTATTATGATTTGTTGTTTAATTTCATAGATAAGTTTAGATTTCCCAATTCCGGCCTGACCTTTAATCATAACCCCTTTACCGTCTATTTTATCCTTTTGCCAACGATCTAAAACAATTTTTATCTCTTTATCTCTTCCTATAATTGTTCTTCCGGCGCTTCTAGGGTTTAAAAACAACAGGGACTCTGTTTGTCGCTCGCCTAATAATAAAAAACCGTTTTCTGAAGGTTCAAACTCCAAAAACGGATCTAATAGTTTTTTTGTATGCTTGCTTACCAATACTTGCCCGGGTTGGGACCGGTAAAGTAAATTAAATGCTATATTTGGAACCATCCCTTCTGGGGTATCATCTCTTTTGGATAGTACCATTCCTGAGTTGATCCCCATTCTAATATCCAGATTAACCCCGTGTTCTTTATACAGCAGTGCGTTTCTGTTTTTCACTTCGTTCATTAGTTCCAAAGCTGTTCTGCCTGCCATTCGTGCGTCGTTATCACCAGATTGAGGGTATCCAAAATATACTACCACATTATCTGCCAATGTACCTGCAATATATCCTCCATAGCCAACAGCCACATCGAGGCATAGATTTAACTGGTCTTTTTGGATAGTGTCAAAAGTTTCTAAATCCAGCTTTGTTTCTTTTTTTAAGTGCAAACTTAATTTTATACAAAGCACTGTTATTTGTCGCTTTTCGCTTTTATTATGATGCCATCCAAGAGTGTTTACAAGGGTTAATTGATTTTCTGCCCGATTAAAAACTTCTTGATGAGTTAATTTATTAAAAACATCACTTACATCTATTTTTGAATATTCTTCATAAACAGCACTAGCGTTTCCTGCTCTTCGAGCCGGGTTTTTCATTAGTATCCTGTTTAAAATATCTGCCAGAGGATGCCCTATCAAAAGTTGTGGTAATGGTACATTTTCGGCACTTAATTGTTTTTGTAAAATTTCAGACAAGCTTTCGCCATTCATCACTTTTTTTCCTGTGATGCACTCTATCAAAATTAGTCCCCAAGCATATAAATCTGATTTAACCGTTGGTGGTTCTCCTCTTAATTGTTCTGGTGCGCAATACGCAGGAGTCCCCAGCATTTTTTGTGTATTGTCTATACTTTTGTGATCGTATTTTTGGTTATTTTGGGTAAATAGCCCTATTCCAAAATCCAAAACTTTTGCATAAGACCTGGATCCTGTTTTTATTACCATTATATTTTGTGGTTTTAGATCCCGATGCACTATACCTTTTGCATGTGCATAAGCGATAGCGTCTAATACCTGCCCCATGAGTTTACTTATTTCTACACCCGAAAATCCTTTTTTTCTGGCAATAAACTCATTTAATGTTTGTCCTGACAAGTATTCAAATACGGCGTATGGCTCTTTTTTATTGGTATATCCTTTATCTAAAAGTTTTATGATATTAGGATGGTTCATTTCTGCGCACAAACGTGTTTCCCGCTCAAAACGCGCAATTTGATAATCTCTTTTTTGAGTATTAGAGATCCCTTTAAGCTTCATCATTTTTATTGCAACAATCTGCCCGGTACTCTCTTGGGTTGCCCTGCATATAACACCATAAGCACCTTCGCCTATGACTTCGTGAAGAATGTAATTATCGAGTTTCTTAATGTAATTTTCTTCAAAAGAATTCAGATTGTGCTTCATTTATTTCAATATGGCTCATAAAGCTCGCAAAAATAGGTTTTCGATTACAATTGACTAGAAACAACCAGGATTTCTCCTTCACTTTTTTCTTCTTTTAAAATCTGAAAAAAACGATGTGCAAAACGAATTTCTCCTTTTCTTCGTTCAATAACATCCATAAATAAAGAACCGTAAGGTTGTATTCCTAATAACTGTTTTCGAAAACGGTGAATCTGAAGATTTAAATAATAGGCGTCAATTTCTTTATATAATTCTTTTGACATTTGATCTACCAGATCTTCTATAGGTATCCACCCGTGATCGTTAAAGATATCTTCATTGTTCATATCATAAAGTCTCTTTCTTGCCAGCATTAAAAGTAAATAATGATGTACTCGTTCCCCCAAATCCAACTCTATTGCATCTACTACAATTTTTAAACCCACATGCTCTTCATCTTCACTTAAAGAAAATAAAAAATGTGCGCTATCTACTACATTACCGTTATCTATAGTATCCTCCAGAGGCTCGTTATCTATAAATTGCCATTCTTCTTCATTAAGGCGGTAAGATTTTCCATGCTCAAATTCTATAGTTGAAGAGGCTGTTTCTGCTTTCCACTTTTTATTTTTTGAAAAATAAATAAGTATCTCTGCATCTTTACCATTAGGTAATATATGACAGGTATTAAGCTCTAATATCGTTTCTGGATTTGTTAAAGACCTTAAATAACTAGATGGTTCCTTAATATCTATTAATTGCCATTGCGCTAATTTGCCTTTGCCAAATTGAATAGTGGTACCTTCTATTAGTTTTCGTGTAGAGTGGTGTACATATTCCCCATTTACTAATGTACCATTACGGCTATAGTCTTGTATATACCAATCTTCATTTTGCCAAAATATAACAGCATGCGATTGTGAGACGTCCATTTCTGGTATATGGGTAATAGAGTTTTGTTGATTTCTCCCAAATGTGTTTTGGGTATTTAGTATAATAACTTGCCCGGATAATTTATTTTTAATAGTTGCCATGTCTCTCTAAGGGTATTTGTGTAGTATAGTTTAAGAGTTACTATTTAGTTTTGTAAAACTAAATAATTATTCTATCAATTTACACAATTTACTTTAATCAACAAACAAATAAATCTAGTTTCCTGAACTTATATTGCCTTAAAAACATCTGTAATACCATTTTAACTTTGAAATCGTGTGTATAGAAATTGAATTTATTTTTTAAGTATTCAAGACAAAAAGCTTATACCAGACTTAATCCGGCCATCAAGCATAGCATTTGTGCAGAGCTAAGCCAAAGTATGGTTATGGTTATATTTTTAACAAAGAATAGATAAAAAAGGAATAATTTATTAGTGCTGTTTCAAAGTTAGCTGGTATTACTATATAAATGAAATAATAGCCAACAAGCCTGAAACAAGCTTATAAAAATATATTTAGTTTTTGAGGCAAACCTTAAACAAGGGGCTGAAATAGTAGCCTTTTTCTTACTTTATTTTTAAAATCAGGTTATCACAAGTATTTATCTATATTATTACAACACTAGCACATTATGATTATTTCCTCTCAACAAGTATCCTTGTTAAAAAATTGATTATCAAGTTTTTATTGTAAATTTGAGTTACTGCAAATAAAAAAGAGAGAGAGAGCAATTAAAAAAACAGTAAATATTTTACGGGAAACCGTAAATATTTAAAAGCTTCTTACTATATTGGCATGTAGGAAAATACTAGGTTAAAATTAACATATCCTTATAATGGTTGGTTTATAAAATCAATCGTTATTCAGACCCTGCTTTTGTTGGCTCGCCAAAGTTTTACAATTGCGGGGTTGTTTTTTTATAATTAAAAAACTCTTGTTTAGTTTTTACGATCGATCAAAAAACCTAATAATCACATTTTATAATAGCCAAATCATTTAACTATTTTATAGGTACTATTTCAAAGTTAAAGCTAATAAATGACAAATCCTTACGGGTTTCCATAATAAAATTGTTACAACTACTTTAATCTACTTTAAAGAGCATCCAAATCATAAATTATCAGACATTTACTTCTTTGGCTTTTTTTTAAGTTTCTGAGTGGCGGTGGTTAATAGTATACTTTTTTATTGCAGGGAGAATGCATTTGAAACCAAATATTGCTCACTCAACCCATCCTTGTATAGTTTTTTTATGTAGAGACAAAGAGTTCCATAAGGGTCCTGACTTCTCTTCTAATCCCAAACATCTGTTTTCTTTTACTTATAACAACCCCAAATCTTTGGTCATTGCTACCAGATGTATAGCGTTTTTGGCTTTAAAATTAAATTTTAATTTATTAAGGCGTTTTTCTATAGAGCTTATGCTATTAGGAGATATATGATTTTTCTTAAAATAATCTCCAATTTCCTCTTGGGTAAGACCATCTGATAAATATTTTAACAGCAAAAGATCGTAGTCTTTTAGTTCGAATACGTTGTTTTTGCTCATTGCGCTTTCTAATTGGGGAGAAATATAGATTTTATCTTCGTATATTTCTGTTACTGACTGTACCAATTCATTTAATCCATAACGTCCTTTGCAGATATACCCATTGATGGCCAAATCGTTAAAAAAAGATTTTACTTTTCCTGGTCTGTCCTCCATAGAGTATATAATAACCTTTATATCTGGTTGTATTGCTCGTATAGCTTCTATAAGTTGGATGCCCGAAACTAGTTTTCGTTCTCGATGGCTTTCTTTAAAAGAAAGATCGGTAATAAGCAGATCAAATGGGGAATTATCGCTGCTGGCTCTTCTAAATTTCAGGTAGGCATCATCACAGTATTGAGCTTGTTGTATCTCATCAATCCCAGTTCTTTCATGAAGAATCCGGGCGATCCCATGATTAATACTACCAAAATCTTCTGCTACTAAAATTTTTTTAAACATAATACTATATTATAATTAACTCGGGAAATGTATTTTGGCTTTAAAGCCTTTTCCTTTTTCTGAATCAAATATAAACGATCCTCCAATCGTTTTTATACGGTTTTCCGTATTCCGCAGTCCATTGCTGTACATTATCTCTTCGGCAGACACTCCTACACCGTTATCTGCATAGGTTATGGTTATAGTTTTGGCTATTTTTTTGAAGGTAATTGCCACCAATTCTGCCTGGCTATGTTTTTTCATATTAGTCATTAATTCCTGTAGAGATCGATGTACAATGATTTTTTTTTCCGGATTAATTGATTGCCAATTAATTTCGTTAATATCTTTTATAATAATCTTAGTATCATTAGAGCTATAACTACTTAACATATTATTAAGTTCTGCACCATACTCTTTCCCTGTTTTAAAACTATTATGCTCTCTGGATATATCGCGGGTACTTTTGTAAATGATTTCTAGTTTATCTAACATCTCCTGGCTATCGGTATTATTATTTTGCATTTGGATCATAACCTGATATACATCATTGGCTAGCTCATCATGCAATTTTTTAGAGATACGGGTTTCTGCATTATACACTTCTCGTATTTTTTCTCGGGTATATCTCTGCTTAAAAAAATAGAAAACCACTACCCCGCTTAAAGTTAAAAATAAAGTACTAAAAAGGTAAATTATTTTTTGTCGCTCTTTTCTTGCTGTTTCTGCTTTTAAGGTAAGATTTTCGTTAGTAAGTTTATCATTTTCATAACGGGTCACTGCATAGATCTCCCGGTTATTTTGGTTAGCTTCTTCCAATTCTTTGTGTATACGATCATATTCTATAGCCTCTTCATTTGTGTTTTTCCGAAGCCTGAAAATAAACCCTAAAGATTCTATAATAGAAGTCAAACTATTTTTTCTTTTTGCATTATAATATGCTACTTCTGCATATTGTAATGCTTTGGCTTTATCTCTATCAAAATAATATCTTGTTAAATACATATTGCTTGTAATCAACCCTCCAATATCATTAATTTCTTTTCGTATGCTCAGTGCTTCGAGTAAAATAGATTCTGAATCTTTATTTTCTTTATTTTGAAGCCATTGTACATACCCCAGATTACCAAGTATTCTTGCATATTCTGTATTATCTTCTTTTACTGTTGGTTCTGTTACCAATATTTTCAATAAAGATATTGCTTTCCTATAGTCTCCCTGATCTGCTAATATTAAAGCCTTTGTGTTTTTAAACATTAAGATATCCCCTACTCCTATTATTTTTATAGAGGCGCTATCTTTTCCCAGATTCAAGGCTTTTTCATTATATCTTATAGCTTCATTAAAATTTTTTTGAACCCTATTAGCTACCGAAATAATATGATATAAACCAGCAAGACTTCTTAAATCTTTTGTTTGTTCTAAATATGTTACCCCATCAATAGCTGTAGTTTTACTACCAGAATAATCCCCTAAAGAAGTTTGTATATTAGCCATATTCAATAAACTTCTCCCCGCTCTTATAGTATCTTTAATCCTCCTTGCTATTTTAAAGCTTTCATTCTGGTATTGGAAAGCTTCTGCTAATTGATTGTTATTTTTATGGTACATCCCTAATTTAATTAAAGCTTTTGTTATATAAATAGTATCTTGGCTTTTTTGTGCTAAATCATATAGCTGACGAGAATATACAATAGCACTATCATATTGTTTAGCCTTATTTAACAACTTTGTTTTACGCATTAAGCCTATATAAACCAAAGAATCTTGCCTAGATAGCCAAGCTCCTTTTAAAAAAGAAGAAATATATTCTAAACGTTTTGATATAGGTAAAGTATCTATATCACTTTGTAGGTAATAATTGATAACAGTATCCAAATTTTGAGAATACATACGGTTTTCTACTTTTGTCTGCCCAAAAACAGAGATAGAACTATATAACAATATAGCCCCCGTAATAATATTAAAAAGGAAATCGACGCGCCAAAGTTTCATTCCTCTAAAATACTAAATTAAATTGGGTGTATATTGTAATTTTACAGCATATACACCCAATTTATTATATTTTGAACTACTAGTATTTTTTATCCTTCATCTGAATCCGGATCAACTTGGCCATCTTGGCCTTCTGTAGCAACTTGTTCTGCAGAGATATCTTCGCTATCATTAATTGCATCTGCTGTACAAGATGTAAAACTTGCTGTAATAAATAGAGCTATAAGAATATAAAAAACATTTTTCATAATTTTTGATTTTTTAAAGATTAAACATGGGGATTGCAGCCTGGCATTTTACCAGGTATTTGGGGATGCAATCCTATACATTAAGGGGGTACCCTTTTATTTTTCGGAAAGTTGAAATCTTTAGTTATAGTGTATAGCCACTTTCCTGGGGAGCTTTTACCGTAACTTTATGGATTTCCGTAAGAACCGAGTCAAAACATTTACTATGTTAGCAAAGTGAAACTGGAACTATTGATACTGCGAATTTATAAAGACCCCAAGTCTATGTTTGCATACAATTCCAAGGATTCCTAAGATTCCTTAGAAATCCTAAAAATTCCAATAACTTTAGATTATTTATGAGAACAAAAACAAGTGAGACCTACAAAAGAGAGATTCTTGAATTGTACAACAGAGAAAAAGGCGGAGAAATGAGTAATTACCTTTTTAAACCTACTCGAAAGCAAATTAAAGAAGCTTGCCTATGGCTATTACAAAGACGAAATGAAAAATACGATGAAGGTATTTTAAACCGTTTCTTTCAATTTAAAGAAGGAGAAAACAAAGCTTATGCAATCGAGCGCGTTCACGGAGATAAGTTTAAACCAATCATTAATTTTTTAACAGGTGAAACAAAATCTACAACACCTGCAAATCTGGAGCTAATTAGTTGGCTTATTGATTTTAAAACAAGACCTCTGTCAAATTATTTAAAAACAAACCCTAAACCTGAAGACGAGCATGAAACAACCTTACTCAATATCAATCAAATAACCGCAAAAAACGAAATAGAAAAAATAGATATTCCAGAAACCCGAGTGATTGAAAGAACCGATAAGAGTATTACGATTATCTCTCAAATAAATCCTTCCCTTAGGATTACTACTATTGTATCTTTATAACATATATAGTTGAGAGCTAAATTATTACAAAACAGACCCTATAGAACTAAGGTCCTATAGGGTCTGTAATTTTTTTAAACAATAATAAATGCTACAAAAACACCGTATAAAACAAGTAATATCAAAAACAACAATACCCATAAAGTAGCTCCTCCTCAATACAACACTCCCAAACTCAAAAGCCCGAAAAATGCTTTTAAACTTTTCTTTTTTATATTTAAAATTAACAAAACGAACATATTAGTACTGTCTCAAAATTTGGTTGTATTTTTACATGCACAACAAATCTAAATTATGGTAACTGTAGAACAAGCACTTGCATTAACTGCCAGTACTATCCAAAAAACAGAAGTAATTTATACTCTATCTATATCAAAAGCACAAGGATATGTGCTTGCAAAAGATATTTTATCTCCTATCGATATGCCCCCGTTTCGGCAATCTGCAATGGATGGGTATGCTTTGGGATCTACCACAGACAAAACCTTTGCTATTATTGGTGAAGTCAAAGCAGGTGATAATACGAACCCGGAACTTAAAGCGGGTGAGGCTATACGTATTTTTACCGGTGCTCCTGTGCCCTCTGGAGCCAAAGCGGTAATCATGCAAGAAAAGGTCGAGATCCAAAACAATGTAGTAGTATTACAAGAACCTGTTGTGCCAAATGCCAACATTCGTCCAATTGGGGAGCAAATACAAAAGCAAGAAATTGCCATGCAACAAGGATCTGTTATAACTGCTGCAGGTGTTGGGTATCTGGCATCTTTGGGGATTACTCATATCGATGTTTATAAAAAACCGTCTATTGCAGTTATCGCTACAGGAAATGAATTGGTACCACCGGGGCAAACCTTAAAATATGGCGAAATCTATGAGAGCAATTCGATTATGTTCTCGGTAGCTCTTACCAAAAGTGGTTTTACCAATGTATCTTATTTTAAAGTAGAAGACAGCTATGATATTACTCTTTCACTTTTAGAAAATACTATAGAAAATTATGATGTGGTTCTGATTTCTGGCGGAATATCGGTTGGGGATTATGACTTTGTAGGCAAAGCCCTAAGCGCACTGCAGGTAGAAGAAATTTTTTATAAAGTGAAACAAAAACCAGGAAAACCTTTATACTTTGCCAAAAAATCAGGAACTACTATTTTTGCTTTACCTGGTAATCCGGCATCTTCATTAAGCTGCTTTTATATATATGTACTTCCGGCTTTACTCAAACTATCAGGGCAAACAAATTGTGATCTACAGCGCAGTACTGTTACTGCTACTACGGCATATACTAAAAATGGAGAGAGAGCAGAGTTTTTAAAAGCACTGGTACAAAAAGACTCTGTAACTATACTAGACGGGCAGGCGTCCTCTATGCTACGGTCTTTTGCTCTGGCAAACGCTATGGTATATCTTCCCGAAGAAATAGCCCAAGTAACGATTGGAGATGATATACAGGTTATCCATCTGCCATAAAACTTAAACAAAATAGATTTTATACCCTATATATCCAGTTAAAATTTGTAGTAAAGAAATAAACTCCTAAAAAAACGTTGTATCTTTGAAGGTATAACGCTTTACTTATAGATTTTATGGATTATAAAATAAGGAGCCGGATTTGGATAGAGTCTGAAAATGGTATTTTTTTGGGTGAAGGAAGGGTACGATTATTAAAAGCTATTGCAGATACTGGTTCTTTAAGTAAAGCTGCCAACTCTTTGGATATGTCTTATAAAAAAGCATGGAAACTATTGGACAGCATGAATAATGCCACCAAAAAACCTTTGGTTATTACCATAACTGGTGGTAAAGGTGGTGGTGGTGCCAACCTAACTACTCACGGCAAAAAGGTTATCAAAACATTTGATACCATTAATCAAAAATGTTGGGAATTTTTGGATAACGAGTTAAAAAATATTTCTTTATAAGTATTTATCCCCTTATAATAACATACCCCTAAATGAATAAAAAAAACAATACAGGAATTATTTTAGCAGGAGGCAAAAGTTCACGAATGACTCGTGAAAAAGGTTTAGTATTACTTAACGGCAAACCATTTGTTCAGTATTGCATCGAGGCTCTTCGACCTTTGGTTAGCGAAATTATTATTGTAAGTAAAAATCCTGATTACGATATTTTTGGAATAAAAAGAGTAGAAGATATTGTATCTAATGCAGGCCCGATAGCTGGATTGCATGCAGGACTGGTATATTCTAAAACTGAAAATAACCTGGTATTAAGTTGTGATGTGCCAATGGTTACTACCTCACTTCTAAAAAAATTAATATCCCATAACGATGACCATTTTGATGTTGTTCAATTTAAAACCGAAGGAACAACAATACCTTTAATTGCACTATACAAAAAAAGATGTACCAATACCTGTGAAAAACTACTTCTTAATGGAGAGCGCCGTTTGCGTAAACTCGTTTCTTCTTTAAATACAAAAACAGTTAGCGTACTAAAAAAAGAACAGGTTTTGGTAACCAACATAAATACAATAGATGAATTAAAAATAATAGCAAATGCAATTAACAATTAAATATTTTGGGATGTTGGCAGAAGCCACAGCTATTACAGAGGAACTATTAGAAACAAAAACCTGTTCTCTTTTTGAATTGGTAAAAACCCTAAAAAACCAATATCCAAAACTAGCCGACGCCAATTTTAAAATTGCAGTAGATCAACAATTAACAGAGCTTGATTATATAATTAACACCAATGCAGAAATAGCTTTATTACCCCCTTTTGCAGGAGGTTAATATAACAAAAAACGCAGATAATGAATTTGTTACCCTCAAGATATCACAGGCAAATTATCCTTCCAGAAATAGGTTCCTCTGGTCAGGAAAAACTTAGCGCATCTAAAGTATTAGTTATAGGGGCCGGCGGACTGGGATGCCCTGTGTTACAATATCTTGCTGCTGCAGGAACAGGTACTATAGGTATTGTAGATTTTGATGTAGTAGACACTTCCAATTTGCACCGCCAGATACTATATGGCACCAGTTCTTTGGGAAAAAACAAAGCCCTGGCCGCAAAAGAACGTCTTACAGATCTAAATCCAGAGATAACCATTACTACATATACCGAAAAGCTAACTGCAAAAAATGCCGTGTCCACTTTTTCTGAATATGATATCATCGTAGATGGAACCGATAATTTCTCTACCCGGTATTTGATTAATGATGCCTGCATTATCACAAACAAACCACTGGTATATGGTGCCATCTATAAGTTTGAAGGACAAGTATCTGTATTTAATTATCAAAATGGTCCCACATACAGATGTCTTTTTCCAGAACCCCCAAAAGCAGGAAGTGTTCCTTCCTGTTCAGAAATAGGGGTTCTGGGAGTTTTGCCAGGTATTATAGGCAGTATGCAAGCTAATGAAGTTCTTAAAATTGTTTTAGATTTGGGCAATGTTCTGTCTGGAAAACTATTTACCTATGATTGCTTAACCAATCGTTCTTCTAGCTTTGGTATTCATCGAGTAGAAACTGAAGTGTCCAAAGTACTGGATACCGCAAATCATTTTGAAACTATAGATTATGATCTTTTTTGCGGAATACAAAAAGTAAACGAAATAACAGCCAAAGAAGCTTTTTTTATAAAAAATGCCTGGTTTATAGATGTTCGTGAACCCCATGAGCAACCTAAAATTGAAAGCTTGCATCCTATATATATCCCTTTAGGAGAATTAAAAGAAAAAGCAAATACTATTACCAAAGAAAAAGAAATAATCCTTTTTTGTCAATCTGGTATCAGAAGTAAAAAAGCAGTAGAAATCCTTTTTCAAGAAGGGTTTAAAAATGTATCCCACATAAAAGGAGGAGCTGTTGCTTTATATAACAATATACCAAATCTTACAGGTTTAAAAAACCTCTAAAGTTTATAAAAATATGATTAAAAGAAATAAATAAGTATGGAAACAAAGAAACCAAAAAATGTATTTATACAAGGTGCTATTTCATCTGACTTTATAGGAGCCTCTATTGCCAAACACCAATCCAAAACCAGTATAGGAGCACACAACATTTTTTTAGGCCAGGTTCGTGCCGATATTATTGATAACAAAACAGTTATCGCTATTGACTATACTGCTTATAAAGAAATGGCTAATCAAAAATTTGACGATATACGCGAAGCTACTTTTGCAAAATTTGACCTTACTTGTATGCATATATACCATAGTATTGGAACCGTAAAAGCCGGAGAAATTTGCTTGTTTGTTTTTGTTTCTTCACCAAGAAGAAAAATAGTGTTTAAGGCTCTGGAATATGTTGTAGAAGCAATTAAAGCAGATGTACCTGTTTTTGGAAAAGAGATTTTTGAGGATCAAACCCATCAATGGAAAGAAAATAGCTAGTATGGTTTTATAAATCATAAGAACCCGAAATAAATGAGGAGAAATAAAATAACTTATGGTTTGTCATCCCAACACAGGCTGAAATCCAAAATAGAAACTAAGTTTAAATCTAAAAGCTATTATTTATAAAAGCATGGTAGACATTACACATAAAATATCCACATTAAGAGTTGCTACAGCACAAGCCATTGTAAAGGTTAGTAAGCCCGAAACTATAGAAGCGATACAAAAAGATACAGTACCCAAAGGAAATGTATTTGCTATGAGTAAGGCAGCTGGTTTGCTTGGTGTAAAAAAAACTCCGGATTTGCTGCCAGATTGCCATCCCTTACCTATAGAGTATACGGGGATTGAATACACTATTAATGGTCTGGAAATTACCGTTCTGGTAACTATAAAAACCATTTACAAAACTGGCGTAGAAGTAGAAGCCATGCATGGAGCAAGTATTGTAGCCCTAAATATGTACGATATGCTGAAACCTATTGACAAAGGCATAGAAATTCATCATATAAAGCTATTGGATAAAAAAGGAGGGAAATCTGATTATAAAGACAAGTTTAGAAGAGATCTTAAAGCTGTTGTTATTGTATGTTCAGATACTATTTCTGAAGGAAAAAAAGAAGATAAAGCAGGCAAAGCCATTATTAATAAATTAGAAGCTTGTGAAGTGGATATCCTGGATTACACGATCATACCTGATGAAAAGGACATCATACAAGAAAAAGCAATTTACTATCAAAAACAAGGAGCAGATCTTATTATTTACACAGGAGGTACCGGTTTATCGATAAGAGATGTAACCCCAGAAGCTCTAAAACCACTATTAGATCGAAATATACCTGGTATCGAAGAAGCCATACGTAAATATGGACAAGACCGTATGCCTTATGCTATGCTATCCAGAAGTGTTGCCGGCACCATAAAGAATACCCTTGTATTAGCTTTACCAGGTTCTACCAACGGAGCAAGAGAATCTATGGATGCTATTTTTCCCGAAGTATTACATCTGTTTAGAATTTTAAAAGGCGCAAGACATGACTAAACCAAACGCTAAACCTCACAAGTTTTCAAAACCTGTGAGGTCTACAGAAGGTATGCTTACCGACACCTTTGGCAGAAACCATAACTATCTAAGGATTTCGCTAACAGAACGATGCAACCTTAGATGTACCTATTGTATGCCAGCAGACGGGATTCAACTATCTCCTAAAGAGCATATCATGACGTATGAAGAGATTTATACTATTGCCAAAGAATTTGTAAGCATGGGAGTTACAAAAATCAGACTTACCGGCGGTGAACCTTTGGTTCGTAAAGATGCATCCCTTATTCTGGAAAAACTAGCTTCACTGCCCGTACAACTTACATTAACCACTAATGGAGTTATCGTAGATAAATTTATTGAGCAGTTTAAAAAATGTGGAATTAAAACGCTCAATGTTAGCTTAGACTCCTTGGATTCTAAAAAAAATAAAGAGATTACCCGAAGGTCTTATTTTGAAAAAGTGTACCAAAATATTCTTTTACTTATTAAAGAAGGCTTTATCGTAAAAGTAAATTGTGTTTTAATAAAAGGGTTTAATGATAATGAGATTATAAATTTCATTAATTTGAGCAAAGACCTGCCAGTACATGTTCGGTTTATCGAGTTTATGCCTTTTGATGGTAACCAATGGAATATGGATAAATTGGTTTCTTTACAAGAGATTCTATCTCAAGTACATTCTAATTATAACGAAAACCAAATTATAAAGTTAGAAGACGCTCCTAATGACACTACCAAAAGCTATAGAATTAAAGGTTATCAAGGGTCTTTTGCAATCATAAGCTCGGTTACTAATCCTTTTTGTGATGGTTGCAACAGAATACGCCTGACTGCTAACGGACAAATAAAAAATTGTTTGTTCTCTACAAAAGAATCTGATCTGTTAACCCCTCTTAGAGCAGGTAAATCCATAACTTCAATTATCCAAAAAACAATACAATCCAAACTAAAAACACGTAACGGAATGGATACTCTGGATAAATTTAGCAAGCCCAAATTCCACTCTGAAAACCGTAGTATGATTAAGATAGGAGGTTAACAAAAACTGCATCCTAGAGGAACCAACAACTCAGGGGTTATTAAATCGCCATTGAGATATTAAGGCTTTTCATGCATGACCGATATCATAGTTAGTCTGTGCAATAGAATCTATTTTTGATAGTATATAAAATAAATTCTACATGAAAAATATTTTGCTTCCTACCGATTTTTCCAATAATGCCAGAAATGCAATAGAGTATGCTTTACAATTTTTCAAAAATGAACTCTGTACTTTTCATGTTCTTAATGTTCAAAAAGTTTCTAAATATACCACAGATGATTTAATGGCTGCCCCTGCAAACACCTCTATCCATCAATCTGTAATTAGTGAGTCCAAAAAAAAATTAGAAGATTTGGTTGAAGAGCTAAAGAAAGCATACGTTAATGAAAGCTATACCTTTAATGCTGTTAATGATTACGATATTTTTATTGATGCAATAAGACAAACTGTAAAGTCCAAAAATATTGATATAATTGTTATGGGTACAAACGGTGCTACAGGAGCAACCGAAGTTGTCTTTGGTAGTAATACCCTTAATGTTATTCGTAAAATAGACTGCCCTACCATTGCTATACCACAAGGGTATGCTTTTAAAAATCCAAAAAACATTTTATACGCCATAGATTATTGGGATCATTTTAATGCAGAAAACATCGATCCATTAATGAGCACCCTTACAAAATACACCTCTACTTTGCGCATCCTTAAGATCAAAGAAGATGACACCATTACTGTAGCCGACTTTGATGATAAAAAGCACATGAATGAGTTTTTTAAAGAAATAAAACCTACCTTTCACTCCATATCCAATGTTCCTACTGCTTTGGCAATTAATAGCTTTGTACAAATTATGGATATTGATATGACCGCTATGTTTATAAAAAGAGAAACTTTTTTAGATCGTTTTTTTAAAGGATCCGAAACCTCCAAAATAAGTTATGGAACCAAAGTACCTTTATTGATTATGCATAGTTGAAGTAACTATAAAATATAAACCATAAATGTTATTATATGTTGCTATAGCACTTTATATTTTAACCGGAGGATTTATAGTTATGCGTTTACTCTTAAATGGCATACGCCCAACCAAAACCCTTGCCTGGTTGCTTGCTATTTTTACTATACCGGTAGGAGGAATTTTTTTATACCTAATGTTGGGCAGAAACCGAAGAAAAAACAAATTATTTAAACTTAAACATACTCCAAAGGCAACCTACTATATTGTAAAAGCCATAGAGCAGTATTCACACATTACAAAAAAAGAGTTTGAAGAGCATCATAAAATCATTTCTTTAATTACCAAAAACTCGTACTTTGCCCCTTGTACAGGAAATGATGTAAAATTATTAAAAAACGGAGAAGCAACTTTTCAAGCCATATTTGATGCACTAAAAAATGCAGAGCATTTTATATATCTGGAATATTATATTTTTGAAGAAGGAAAGTTAACTACAGATCTTTTTAATCTTTTTCAGAAAAAAACAAAAGAAGGGGTTACCATAAAGATTCTTTACGATGGTATAGGGAGTATTTCATTAAGTAAAAAATACATTCGGCAGCTTCAAAATATTGGTGTGGAAATCCATAAGTTTTTGCCTATAAAATTTGGTAAATTTTTATCCTCTATAAACTACAGAAATCATCGTAAGATTATTGTTATAGACGGCAGGATTGCTTTTACCGGAGGTATTAATGTATCTGATAAGTATATAAAAGGAGATGACTACTTAGGAGCTTGGCATGATATCCACTTGCAACTCAAAGGTCCTGTTGTTCAAAGTCTGCAAGTTATTTTTGCAATGGATTGGTATATGGTTAGCGAAGAAGATTCTATTTTGGACACTTCCTGTTTCTATACCCATAAAAAAGCAAATGGAGCTACCGTTCAGATCGTGCATAGTGGACCAGATTCTGATTTTTCTGCTACACAGCAGATGTATTTTTCTATGATCAATGAGGCCAAAGAATATATCTATATTACCAACCCTTATATAATACCGGGAGAATCTATTCTGGATGCATTAAAAGTCGCATCTATGAGCGGGATAGATGTACGAATATTACTTTCAGAAAAGTCGGACAACGTTATCGTAAAATGGTGTGTTCGTTCTTATTTTGAAGAATTGCTACAAGCGGGCGTAAAAATATATTTGTTTCCAGAAGGATTTATACATAGTAAGACTATCGTGGCAGACACCACAATTTCCTCTATAGGTACAACAAATCTGGACATCAGAAGTTTTGAACAAAACTACGAAGTAAATGCAGTAATCTATGATGATACATTTGCACTAGCATTAAAAGAGGACTTTTTAAACGATATTAAAAGCAGTAAACAATTAGATTTTATTACATTTATACAACGACCCTGGAGTCAAAAATTAAAAGAAGGGTTTGCCAAAATCTTTAGCCCTGTTTTGTAAATTTATTACCAAAATGAAAACTACAAAAAATATAGGATTAGTTCTTTCTGGAGGAGGTTTTAGAGGAGTCGCGCATATAGGTGCTATGCAGGCACTAGAAGAAGCGGGAATTATTGCAGGCTTTGTTTCGGGAACAAGTGCCGGAGCCATAGTAGGCTCCTTGTATGCAGGAGGATATTCTCCAAAAACAATAAAAGATTTCTTCAAAAATACCCCTTTGTTCACCTTTAACAGGTTTACTCGCAAAAAACCGGGATTTTTAGATACCGAAAAATTTTATACCGATCTGTTAGCCTACTTTCCTGAAAACTCTTTTGAATCGTTGCAAAAAAAACTTTTTGTTACCGCTACAGATTTAATAGAAGGAAAAACAAAAGTTTTTAATACCGGAGAATTAATTAAACCTTTACTGGCTTCTGCAGCTTTTCCCGGTGTTTTTACCCCGGTAATGATTAATAACGAATTATATGCAGACGGGGGGATTTTAGATAATTTTCCTGTAACTCCTCTTAAAAAACATTGCAACCTTATTATCGGGGTAGATGTATCTCCTATTAAAAAACCAAAAATAAGTGATTTCAAACATTCCTATAATGTTATGCAACGCGCATATTATCTTAGAGCAATGCCCAACGGAGAAGCAAAATTTAAGCAATGTGATATTGTAATACAACCCAAAGAACTTATCAACCATAGCGTATTTAATACCAGTAGCCTGGATAAAATATATGAATATGGATATCAGGAAGCAAAACTACAACTACAATCTTTTTTTAAAAAACAAGAAAATGATACAGGAAATAAAAACTAATTATGGAAACTTTTTTGAAGAAGAACTATTAGAAGAGATTAATCAAATAGGCACCTTTAAAGAAATACCTGAAGGTTTTGAACTTATAAAACCCGGTAGCTACATTAAATTTATGCCTTTGATTATTAATGGCGCGATAAAAGTTCTGAGAACAGATAATGAAGGGGATGAATTATTATTGTATTTTCTGGAAAAAGGAGATACCTGTGCCATGACATTATCATGCTGTTTGGGACACCACAAAAGCGAAATCAAAGCCATTGCAGAAACAGATACCAAACTAGTAATGATCCCCGTATCTAAAATGGAAGAATGGACCACCAAATACAAATCCTGGAGAAACTTTGTTTTTGATAGTTATCACAAAAGATTAATTGAAGCAATAGAAACTATCGATAGTATAGCTTTTCTTAACATGGATGATCGTTTATTAAAATACCTTAGGGACAAAATCAAAATCAACAATACCAGTGTTATTCATAGCACCCATCAACAAATTGCTTACGACCTTCACACATCCAGGGTAGTAATTTCAAGGTTGCTTAAAAAATTAGAGAAAGATGACGTTCTTAAACTAAACAGAAATAATATAGAAATACTTCAAATCTAACCCCTCTGTAACAAATGTTACTGTAAAAACTCTGCGTCGAAATTATTTTTGACAAAAAATAATTTGATGGAGATCACAGAAATTTTAGGATATACAGGAGCATTAATAATTGGAGTAGTTTTAGGATTAATAGGCGGAGGAGGCTCTATACTAACCGTACCCGTATTTGTATATCTTATGTATCTCAATCCCGTTACAGCCACAGCATATTCGCTCTTTGTTGTAGGCGTTTCTGCGTTGGTAGGTGCTATTAATAACCTTACAAAAGGTTTGGTAAGCATTCGCACCGCAATTGTATTTGCTTTACCTGCATTTATAGCTGTATATACGACCAGAAAGTATATAGTTCCTGCCATACCAGATCAACTTTTTTTTATTAGTGAATTTATGGTCACCAAAAATATTGGAATCATGATATTCTTTGCTGTTATTATGCTTCTGGCATCTGTATCCATGATAAAAAGCAAGAAAAATACAACCGTAGCAGAGGAACCGGTAAAATATAATTATCCATTGATTCTGGCCGAAGGATTTGTTGTAGGAGTATTAACAGGATTAGTAGGCGCAGGTGGTGGTTTTTTAATAATTCCTGCTTTAGTACTACTAGCAAAATTACCCATGAAAAAAGCGGTTGCTACCTCTTTATTAATAATCGCTATAAAATCCCTTATTGGTTTTATAGGAGACGTGGAAAATCTGGAAATAGAATGGAATTTTTTGTTGCTATTCACCACAATTTCTGTAGCAGGAATTTTTATAGGCATGTACATGTCTAACTTTATAGATGGTAAAAAACTAGAAAAAGGATTTGGCTGGTTTGTTTTGGCAATGGGTATTTATATACTCTTTAAAGAATTAACCTAAACAACAGGCTTTGTAACAATTGTTACCTTAAAGGAATAATAATTGGCGTATTTTTGAATAATAAATAATATAATACACAAAAATATAATTAATCTTTATAATTAGTATTGATGTCTAATCAAAATTAAAGGCACAAAACCCCTGGATAATTATACTTAAAAATACAAAACAAATGAAAATAGAACAAATATATACAGGATGTCTGGCTCAGGGAGCTTATTATATTGAAAGTAATGGCGAAGTAGCAATAATAGACCCTCTAAGAGAAATAAAACCTTACTTAGAAAAAGCAAAAGAAGATAATGCAAAAATTAAGTATATTTTTGAAACCCATTTTCATGCAGATTTTGTAAGTGGTCATGTAACTTTAGCCAAAGAGACCGAGGCAAACATTATATATGGTCCAAATGCAAATCCATCTTTTGAAGCTATAATTGCCAAGGATAATCAGGAGTTTTCTCTGGGAGACATCACTATTATAGCTTTACATACCCCGGGGCATACTATGGAGAGTACTACCTACCTTCTTAAAGATGCCAATGGTAAAGATCACGCCATTTTTAGTGGCGACACCCTGTTTCTTGGAGATGTAGGTCGCCCGGATCTGGCTCAAAAAGCGGCTCATTTAACACAAGAACAACTAGCAGAAACACTTTATGATAGTTTACGCACCAAAATCATGCCTCTTGCAGATGATGTAATTGTATATCCTGCTCATGGTGCAGGTTCTGCATGTGGTAAAAACATGATGAAAGAAACGGTAGATACACTGGGCAATCAAAAAAAAATGAATTATGCCCTTAGAGCAGATATGACCAAAGAGGAGTTTGTAAAAGAAGTAACCGAAGGATTACTACCTCCTCCACTATATTTCCCTTTAAATGTAAAAATGAATAAAGAAGGATATGAAGATCTCGATAAAATAATAAAGCAAGGAACCACACCTTTGTCTCCAGATGATTTTGAAGCGTTGGCCAATAATACCGGTGCCGTTGTTTTGGATGTAAGACATCAAGATGAATATGTAAAAGGGCATATCCCAAGATCTATATTTATTGGTATTGATGGTGGGTTTGCTCCTTGGGTTGGTGCTTTGATAGCAGATGTTAAACAGCCTATATTATTAGTAGCTCCAGAAGGACGAGTAGAAGAAACCATTACCAGATTATCCAGAGTAGGATTTGATAATACCCTTGGGTATCTTGATGGTAGTTTTGATGCATGGAAAAAAGCTAGTAAGGATTATGACACCATAACATCTATCTCTGCTACAGAGTTTAAGGACATTATCACTCATGAAAAAGTTCCTGTTTTTGATGTACGTAAAGAAAGTGAATTTGTAGCTGAACATGTTGAAGAAGCAAATAATTCTCCACTGGATTTTATTAACGATTATCTTACCGAGTTTCCAGAAGACAAAAAATTTTATGTGCATTGTGCAGGAGGTTATCGCTCTGTGATTGCAGCTTCTATTTTAAAAAGTCGTGGTATTCATAATCTTATTGATATTGCTGGCGGTTATAAGGATATTAAAGAGGCAGGAATTAAAACCACAAATTATGTATGTCCTTCTACTTTAAAATAACTGTGGATATAGTTTAATCAACAACCCTATAACAGGATCCAAGGTACATATTTGTTTTCGAAGGCTAGCCCTCGGGAATAAGCCCCTATAGAATTAAAAAGAGACTAAATGAATGGCTTTTGGCAGAAAAAAAACATTGGGAAACTATATATCGTACTAAAGACTTAAAAGAGGTTAGTTGGTATCAAAAAAACTGTAACCTCTATAGAATTTATTACTTCTCTTAACCTTCCTAAAACTGCAAAAATAATAGATATTGGTGGCGGAGATAGTTTGTTGGTCGATCATTTACTAGACTTAGGATATAGTAACATTACAGTCCTTGATATTTCTGAAACGGCAACACATAAGGCAAAAGAAAGATTAGGAAATCTTGCAGATACTATTATCTGGATAGTAACAGATAAGGCTAAATCAACATAAAATAACATTAATCTTTCTAGTAAAAAATCGAAGTTCAAGGCAAAAAGCTTGTACCAGACTTGATCTGGCATCAAGCATAGCTGTAGTTACGGCTATATTTTTTAACGAAGAATAGATGAAAAAGAAATAATTTATTAGTGCTATTTCAAAGTTAAAATGGTATTACTCCATATTCTGAAAAATTCATGAGTGATCTGGTTAAAAAATTAAAATGTTCTTACTTAAATCATCAAACCCCTTTTAATACCTCTCAAAGTTTTATTTTTTGTAGTTTTAAAAAGAAATAATAATTGTGTAACAAATGTTACATACAACACTTTTTGATTTTAATTACTTTGCAGCAAAATAATACAGATGAATTGGATTTATAACCCATGGCCATGGTATGTATCTGGCCCTTTAATTGCATTAGTGCTTTTTATATTGCTAATGATTGGCAAAAGATTTGGGATGTCGTCTAACCTAAAAACTATGTGTACCATTTGTGGGGCAGGAAAAGCTTCTGGCTTTTTCAGGTTTGACTGGAAAGCACAACGATGGAATTTAATTGTAGCGTTTGGGGTGATTATAGGCGGGTTTATTGCCAATACATTTTTATCTACAGATACCGCAGTACAATTAAATCCTGAAGTGGTCGCAGATCTTCAATCCAAAGGTTTTGAAACCGCAGGAAAAACTTATATGCCAGACAACTTATTTTCTAACGATGTTTTTACAGATCCCAAAGTATTATTTTTATTGATAATAGGAGGATTTTTAGTTGGTTTTGGTGCCAGATATGCAGGTGGTTGTACTTCGGGGCATGCCATATCCGGGCTTAGTGACTTACAATTGCCCTCGTTGATTGCTGTAGTTGGCTTTTTTATAGGTGGATTACTTATGGTACACCTTTTATTTCCTTTAATTTTTTAAACGTATGCGCTCTATTATATATTTGGTTATTGGTGTTTTTTTCGGGATTGTTTTGTTTAAATCTGAGGCCGCTTCCTGGTTTAGGATTTATGAAATGTTTCAATTCAAATCTTTTCACATGTATGGGATTATTGGATCTGCCGTAGGATTGGGTGTTATAATTACTCAAGTTATCAAAAGATTTAAAGTAAAATCTTTTTATGGGGAACCTATAGATATAGCTCCCAAGGATAAGGGTTTTGTCCCGTATATACTTGGCGGTATATTGTTTGGACTGGGGTGGGCTCTTGCCGGCGCTTGCCCGGGACCAATGTTTGTGCTTTTGGGTGCAGGTTACCTGCCAATTTTGATAGTGCTTATTTCTGCTATTCTTGGTACTTTGGTATATGGTATAGTAAAAAACAAACTACCCCACTAACTCCAACGTTAGTTCATTTTTACCAGGTATATTTTGCTGCCAACAGTCTACATTATAAAATGTTGTTTCTGCTATGGTCATAAGTGCCTCTTTTGTAGCAAATGCCTGGTGAGGTGTAAGCAGGGCGTTAGGCTGTTCGATAAGGCGTTTTAACAACTCATCTTCTGGTTTGTTTTTGGAATGGTCATAAAAAAATATCCCGCTTTCATTTTCATATACATCTGTGCCATATCCTGAAATTTTATTGGATTCTAATGCATGCAGTACATCCCTGGTGTTTACTACTGCTCCTCTGGCAATATTAATAAGGATCACCTCTTTTTTCATGTGCTGAATATAATTTGTATCTATAAGGTGGTGTGTGTTGCTGTTAAGGGGCATGCTCAAAAATATAACATCAGACTCTTTGCACAAGTACTCCAAATCTGTATATGATATTTGATATTTTTTTTCTGTTTCTTCATCTTTATAAAGATCATTTGCCAAAATACCACAACCAAATCCATGCATTATTTTTGCTATTGTCTTTCCTATTCTGCCAACCCCAACAATACCAATTGTTTTTTTATGAAGATCAAACCCCACCAGGTTACTTAATGAAAAATTATACTTATGCACTTGTTCGTTAGCACGTATCAGTTTACGATTTAATGCCAATAAAAGAGATACTGCATGTTCTGCAATTGCATTTGGAGAGTATCCTGCGGCATTTGCCACTTTAATCCCTAATTTTTTTGCTGTAGCAAGATTTACATTATCGTGCCCTGTAGAACGCAAAGCTATATAATTAATTCCAAATCCTTTTAATCTTTCTAATACCTGAGAGGATGCAATATCTGCAGAAAAAATAGATATGGCATCAAAACCCATTGCTAACATCGCCGTTTTACTGGTAAGACGTTCTGGAATATATTTAACCTGATGTACTTCGTTATTTGCTTTTTCGAGAAAAGGAATTTCAAAATCCTTTGCACTATATATTAGTATTTTCATGGATTTGTTCTTCTATAATTAATAACTCTTGCCCTTTTAACGCCCAAACTAATACTTTGACATAATCTCCAACGGCTTTTTTAATATTTTCGGGTTCTGTAACATCTATAGCCCCCTTCCAGATTAGTTCTCTTTCTTTGTCCGGGCAAATGCAATAAAGGGAGGATTCTGCATGAAAAACCTTGTACTCTTCATAATAATCTTCATCATAATAGATTTCCTGGTTATTATAATAATCCTCTCTAAAACTCTTAAATGTTCTATCCAGATTTCTGTATGCCTTTACCACTGTTACTTTATCCTCTACCCCCAATACTTTAGAGAGCAGTATTGCATCAAAACCATTTTTGATAAGATCAGATTCCAGAGCCAGCATTTCTTTTTCTGTTTTGGGGGAAGATGTAAAAGAGTTCTCAAAATAATCGATACTTTTTACTGCATCAACCCCATTTTTTTTTAGTTCTGCTACTAATTTTTTTTCGAATACTTGCCTTGTATTTTTCTCTGGGGTAATACCAATGACCAAAACTTTTTGTGCTTCAAAAGTTTTGATGTCAGGATTTTTCCAGTTTTCAACCAACTCGCTAGAGGTACAACTATAAAATAATACAACAACGATTAATATATATGTATGTAATTTGTTCATTCTTTACTATTTATTGTATTAAAAATAATGTTTGGTTTTTTTTCAGGAATAACATTCAAAAAAGCTTTAACAGGTATTTTTACTTTATTATTTTATTTAATCGTTCTACCAAAATCCCTGTATAATATGATCTTTTTTCAATAATCGACTCTCCTGATATTACGTCTATATCTTTTAATGCTATATTACTACTGCCCACGGTAGAAAGGATGATGAGTTTATCTAATTGATCCGGGTGGTTTTTGATAAACCTTTTTACATTGCCTGGCGGGCTGCCATACTCCCAGGAGTTAATAATAACCAATGCATCCCACTTATCTATATCTACAGTAAACATGGTATATACATCTATTACTTTAAAATGTATAGCATCCTTTTGGTAATGTCTAAGGATTCCCTGAACTAAAGAATCTTTAAACCTACTACCTTGTGATGCTATTAAAACTTTGGTTTCCAGACTTGGATCCTTAACTTCAAAAGGAATTACGGTATCCATAGAATAGGTATACTCATACCATATCCAGAACCCTGAAAACCCTATCAAAATAAGCCCTATTATAACTCTGATAATTCGTTTCATTTTTAATTTTTATTATCAGAAGATTGTCAAAATTAATGTAACAACCGCTTTTGTTTACTTTGCTTTATTATGGTTTTAATTAAATCAAAAATGTTTCTCTTTACTTCTCTGTACTCTTTAAGAAAATCATTTACTGTAACCATTAATTTGCGGTGTTCTTCTTTATATTTTTTTTCTTCTACTGGCTGATCTATGCCATCCAGTAATATAGTAAGCTCATTATGATGATTGATGATTTTTTTTAATAATGGCTCTATATTTTTTTTGCTTAAGGATAATGTCTCTACAATTGGTTTACTTTTATCGAATATTGTTTTTGACAGGAGTTGCAGGGTATGGTTTTCTATAAGTTCTTCTAAAAAATGTTGTTCATCTTTTATGAATTTAAGTTCTGAAATCCAGTACAAAGAGGTTTCATGCAACTCTTCGGGGCTTCTCCACTCTATATATTTTGGATTTGGTTGTTTTGTTTTCATGGGATTTATATTTTAAAAAAAGACAGAGAATACTACTCCAAAAATTTATTCTCTGCCTTTTTAGTATTGAGTTAATTTATCTCAATAATTTTTTTAGGTTGTTCTTGTGCTTCTTTACTTTTTGTTAGATTAAGTATGAGCACTCCATTTTTATAGGTAGCTTTAACTTTTTCATTTTGATTTACACTGGCGGGTAATTGCAATTTTCTATCTAATTCATTATAGCTAAATTCTCTACGAGTGTATCCTTCTTCTGCTACCTCATCTTGTTTACTTTTTTTTGCACAAATGTGCAATACATCATCTTCCATAGTTATTTCAATATCATTTTTTGAAAAACCGGGAACTGCAAGTTCAATTTCAAAATCTTCCTTGTTTTCTTTAACATTCATTGCAGGGATTTTTTTATTTCTAACAAAAAAATCATCTGCAAAAAAATCGTCGGTATCCAACCAATTAGAAACTCGGTCATTGATCCAAGGAAATCTGTTTTTGTTAAATTTAATTAATGACATAATGTTAAGGTTTATTTAGAGTTGTTATTTACTTTAAAAATAGGATAACCTATTGTTTATTAAAATGATAATTATCAGATTACTTCATTTTGCTATTACTTTTTACTGCTTTTCAAAACTCCTCCGGCGTAGGTAAATATTTTTGATTTTAACTCTCTGAATTTTTTATAAAAATCATTAAACTGGTTCTTTAATCTATTATGCTCTTTATAATATGCCGTATCACAAGAAACAGTATCACATTCTAACATTCCGCCCAGCTCGCTTTCATGTTTTCTTATCTCCAGATGTATAGTTTGTATTTTGGTTTCTACATCTTCAATCTGGCTTTTAAATTCTTGCAATCTTTCAAAAAGATTAGGTGTATTGGGTTCAAACACATAAGAGTTTAACAGTTGTTTTATGAATTGTATTTCGGTTTCGATAAATTGAATACTTGATTTCCAGTCTAAAGTATCCAGATGAAAATCTTTTAGTTCTTTTTCTGAAGCACTATTGATTTGTGTTCCCATTTCTTTTTGGTTTTATAGTATGTTGAAAAGTTACATACTATTTAAAAAAATAGAAATGATAATTATCAGGTTTTAAGTGTTTTAGTATATTTTTTTTGCTTTTTTATTTACTTCTCACATTTACGTTACTCATCCTTCGAGTAACCTCAGGGTTCGTGGTAGTTACATAGTGGACAGAAACTCATAAGGGGGGCTGAGGTGACTCGAAGCCCGGCACTACATTTATCACTCCCGTAACTTATTTTACATTCCCGGATATACAAAACCTTTTCCCGACGATTAAAAAATGCTTCCCGTAGATATGGATACCCTTCCCGTAAGTGGAGAAACTCATCCCGTCACTATAAAAACCTTTCCTGACAGGGTAGTACTACTTCCCGGCAATCAAAAGTGTCGTCCCGGCTGCTGGGATCAAGTATATTGCAGGCAGAAACAGATACCGTGGACTGAGACTCTTGAAGTCCACCCTTCGAGCACCTCTGGGCTTGGGAGATATCTAAGGTTTTGTTTTTTGTTGTTTTAGGCTTTTGGGCTTTATTTTTGCCCGGGTTATGTAATAAAAATAGTTTTTATAGAGAGCATATCGAAACAAAAATGCAATTAGGCGGGGCTTGGTAAAACTATCTGAAACCTGTTATCTTTGAAAATATTTAATGGCATTCAAAATCTGCAGAAACTGTTTCTACAGCAGGTTTTGGAGAAAGATATGGGATACCTAATCCAAGCCCCCGTAAAATAAAAAGCAAACCAATTAGTATTACAAATACCGGAATTGCTTTTTGAATATGTTGCCTAGCTTTTTGGGACAGAAAATTCCCTGCATAAACGGCTACGGTCATTAACGGGATGGTTCCTAGCCCAAAAAGAAGCATATACAAACTACCTTGTAAAATACTACTGGAAGCAATAGATCCAAAAACGGCCATATATACCAATCCGCAAGGCAAAAAACCATTAAGAAAACCTATGGAAAGAAAAGTATCCGGGGTTTTCTTTTTGAGAGCTGCGCCCAAACTATTTTTAACTTTGGCAATGATTTTATAAACAGGCTTAGAGAAATTATATTTTATAAAGATTTGATATGGAGTTATTACTAGTATAATCATCATGACTCCAACAGCAATAGATAATTTTTGTTGTAATCCAAAAATAGAAAAGCTTTTTCCTAAAATACCAAAAAATACACCAATAATACTGTATGCTAACAATCGCCCAAAATGATATAGAAAGACCTGAAAAAATTTTTGAATAGTATTGGACCGGTTTACCGGTAACATAAAAGCAATAGGCCCACACATTCCTACACAGTGAAAACTACCTAACAGACCTAATATAAATGCCGATAAGACCATTTAATACGTAAATGATTTTTTATACAGATAAGCGGTGTTGTCATGTCTCCAATCTATCGTTATATTCCAACGTCCTTCTATCATGTTTTCATCCTTAATCAAAAACTCTGATCCAGAAAGTGAGATAGGTATTTTGAAATCCAATTTTTCATTAGATGGTCTGTACAAGGATACATTTCCTGAGATTTCTTTATAATTTTTATCTTGTGGAAAAGAAATAATCAAGCCTTTGTCTGTTTTTTTTATAGTAATATTGGTCGCTAAATCTTTTGAATTTTCCTGGGCATCAATCTCTTGCTGAAAAGCAAGCTCTTGTTTGTAATAATCTTTTGTTACCAGATCATGTTCATATTTTTTTTCTGTATTCATTCTTATTACAAAGTACAATATAAAAGACATAAACCCTATAAAAACCAATACGATAGCTGTTCCCCAATTTATTTTCATAATCTTATTTTTTTAGTTTTTGATTCTGTCAGTTTTGGAGTTTTTTGATTTATCAAAAAAAATCCACTATCCACTATTTACTTATAACTTCTGGGACCTAAAAAGGCTGTGGTGGTGGTTTCAATTAATTTATCTTTACTGTATACTCCTATTTTTAATCGATCTTTATCTCCTTTTAGAGCAGCTCTATTGATTTCTATAAAAAGGGTTCCTTCAGACAGTCCTTGTTTTGGAATAGTAAAATTTTTATGGGTGACCAGTTCTATTTTTCCTTTATGAGACAGTAGTTCAAAATGAATGTCTTCAATTTCTGAGGTAGTTTTGTTTACGAGTTTGTAGGTAAATACATTGCTAATAATATTATTGTCTTTATGCTCGTAGAGTTGTCCCGGAAGCCTTAATATATTTGCTTCTACATCATTTCTTAAAAACGACATTCCTAAAAAAACTCCTATAAGAATTACCAATACGGCGCTATATCCTTTTAATCTTGGAGTAAATTTAAACTTTGCTTTTTTGGCAATATTATCTTCGCTGGCATATCGTATAAGCCCTTTGGGCAAGTTTACACTTTCCATTATATGATCACAAGCATCAATACAAGCGGTACAGTTTACACACTCTAATTGTGTACCATTGCGAATATCAATTCCGGTAGGGCATACATGAACGCATTGAAAACAATCGATGCAATCTCCTTTTCCGGCAGATGAGCGATCTTCATTTTTTTTGAATTTTGCACGTCCTGTATCTTTTTCTCCACGCTTATAATCATAAGCAACCACAATAGATTTTGAATCTAGCAACACTCCTTGTAATCTGCCATAAGGACAAGCAATAATACATACTTGTTCTCTAAACCATGCAAATACAAAATAAAAAACGGCAGTAAATATAAGTAATGATATTAGGGTGCTAATATTTTTAAAAGGGCCGTCTGTAATGTATTGTATTAGTTTATCACTACCTATTAGATATGCCAAGAACACATTGGCAATCAAAAAGGAGATAACAAAAAATACAGACCATTTAAGAATTCGTTTTCTTATTTTTTCGGCATTCCAGGGTTGTTTGTCCAAACGTATTTGTTTACCACGATCTCCTTCGATCCAATATTCAATTCTACGAAAAACCATTTCCATAAAAATGGTTTGCGGGCAAATCCATCCACAAAAAATTCTTCCAAAAGCAACGGTAAATAGGGTGATAAATACGACTCCTATAATCATCGAAATAACAAATAGATGAAAATCCTGTGGCCAGAATGGAGCTCCAAAAATATTAAATCGACGTTTTAAAACATTGAACAACAAAAATTGGTTTCCGTTGATCTTAATAAAAGGGGCCGAAAACAGAAACAGCAATAAGCCATAGCTTACCCATTTGCGATAGGTGTAAAACTTACCATTGGGTTTTTTAGGATATACCCAGGCACGTTTTCCTTCTTCATTTATTGTTCCGATAGAATCTCTAAACTTTTCGTTTTCTGGTGTTTCCAATGGGCGTAGTTTTTATTAGTAATTATTACAATTGTTTTAAAACCTTTATGCAATGCCTTTTTAAAAAACTAGTTTTTCAATTTGAGTTTATCGAAGGCTTTTTAATAATAACCTAAATAATCTTCGATAAACTCAGTTAAGCATGTATTAAGGTTTGTAACCTTTATTGATTTACTGCTACAGAGGTGGAGTCGGATACGCTGGCAGGGACTTCCTCTTTTATAGTTTCTGTTTTTGGAGCATCTGGGTCTATCCAGATTTCTCCTTGGGCTTCTTTTGGTTCTGCAGGGGTTGTACCACCAAGTGTAATTACATAACTAGCTACCTGAGCTATTTCGGCAGGTTTCAGGGTTTGTTTCCATGCTACCATTCCTTTTCCATCCCGTCCGCCTTCAGAAATTGTTCTGAATACATTTTTAATACCTCCGCCCAAAATCCAATATTCGTCGGTAAGGTTAGGTCCAATACCACCGCCACCATCTGCCTTATGACAAGCAGCACAATTGGTTGTAAAGACTGCTTTACCAGCATTGATATCGGCAGCATCGGTAAGTAAGGTAACTGTATTTGCATCTACCAGATCTTTTGCAGTTTTTTTATATTCTTCGATAGCAATTTTAGCCTCGGCAACTTCGGTTTCATATTCTTCTTTTTGTGTATAATCGTTGTACAGATGAAAACGTATTAAATAAATAACCCCAAAAATGATAGTTGCATAAAAACCATATACCCACCATGGTGGAAGATTGTTGTCCAGCTCTTTGATACCATCATAATTATGATCCAGAATTATTTCTTCTTCTTTTTCTACAGGTTTACTATCCAGAAGTTTTAAGTAGATATTTTTGATCCATCTATATTGCTTTTCTTTTTTAGCTTTTTCGGCCAAAATATAACGTTCTTGTGCATCAGGGCTTAAAGAACGAAACAATATGCTGCGCAATGCTTCCAGACTAATTTCTATAGCAACAGAAAACAATAGTACCATTCCTAATACCAACCAAGTTAATGGTTGCGCTATAAATGCAGATTGTTCTCCGGATTCGACGGTTATTTCTATCAACAAATAGGTGATCAATAGAAAAACAATAACTCTTATATAGGATGCAGTACTTCTCATAACACAGTTTCGTTTTCGTTATCTAACGGGATTTGACTTACTTCTTTTATATGTTCTTTTTTTGCGGTGAAAACCCACCAGAATAATCCCGCAAAGAATATGAAAAATATAAGCAGAGAAATTATAGGATATATCTCTATACCATCAATACTTTCCATGTGGCCTTTTATAAATTTTAGCATGGTATTTATTCTTTAGTTTGAACTATATTTTCTTCATTTTTTACTTTTATATCGGTTCCTAATCGCTGTATATATGCAATTAGTGCTACGACTTCTCTATCTCGCATTTCAATAAAATCCAATCCGTTTTCTTCAGCATATTTTTTATCTGCCTCGTATGTCTTTGCAAAGTCGGGATCTGTATACAGGTTTTTTTCTATTTGCGTAGCCTGTTCATCCATCCACTCTTGTGCTCTGGCAATTTCTTCTGTGGTATAAGGCACACCAAGAGTTACCATCGCATTCATTTTGGTTTCGGTATCAGATCGATCCAGTTTATTTTTAATTAGCCATTTATAACCAGGCATAATAGATCCTGACGAGGTACTTTGCGGGTCATAAAAATGGTTTAAATGCCAGTTATCCGAATACTTACCACCAATTCTCATTAAATCAGGACCAGTTCGTTTACTTCCCCACAGAAAAGGATGGTCGTATACATATTCTCCGGCTTTAGAGTATTCTCCATATCGTTCTACTTCGCTACGGAAAGGTCGGATCATCTGGGAGTGACAAGAAACACAACTTTCTCTTATATAAATATCCCTGCCTTCTAACTCTAAAGGAGTGTAAGGTTTTACACTGGTAATCGTAGGGATATTAGATTTTACCATTAATGTAGGTACAATTTGTACAATACCTCCTATTAAAATAGCAATGGTAGCAAATATGGTAAGTTTTACAGGTCGTCTTTCTAACCAGGTATGGTATCCTTCTTTAGCAGTTCTGTGCTTGGTTACTTTGGTAAGGGGAGCAGCCTCTGCCAGTTCATCGGTAACGGTACTACCACTTCTAACTGTTTTAACAATATTGTACAACATCACAAAAGCTCCCAGGATGTATAAACTACCTCCTATGGCACGCATCCAGTACATTGGGATGATCTCATTAACAGTTTCTAAGAAGTTACCATAAGTAAGTGTCCCGTCCGGATTAAATTGTTTCCACATAGATGCTTGTACAAATCCTGCAACATACATTGGTAGTGCATACATTATAATACCCAGGGTACCAATCCAGAAATGAAGATTTGCTAATCCTGTAGACCATAATTTTGTTTTGGTTAATCTTGGGATTAACCAGTATATCATTCCAAAGGTTAAAAATCCGTTCCAAGCCAGAGCACCAACATGAACGTGAGCAATAATCCAATCGCTAAAATGGGCAATTGCGTTTACATTTTTAAGAGATAGCATAGGACCTTCAAAAGTTGCCATACCGTATCCGGTAATAGCTACAACCATAAACTTTAAAACAGGGTCTGTACGTACTTTATCCCAAGCACCTCTTAATGTTAGTAACCCGTTAATCATCCCACCCCAGGATGGAGCAATTAACATTACAGAAAAAGCTACACCAAGATTTTGAGCCCAGTCTGGTAACGATGAATATAATAGGTGATGCGGTCCTGCCCAGATATAAATAAAGATCAAAGACCAGAAATGCACAATGGATAATCGGTATGAATAAACAGGTCTGTTTGCAGCCTTTGGAATAAAGTAATACATTAATCCAAGAAATGGTGTGGTAAGAAAAAATGCCACTGCATTATGACCGTACCACCATTGTACCAAAGCATCCTGTACACCTGCATATACCGAATAACTTTTTAAAGCACTTACTGGTAATTCTAAACTATTGAATATATGAAGAACCGCTACGGTAACAAAAGTTGCCAGATAAAACCATATTGCAACATACATGTGGCGTTGTCTTCTTTTTAAGATGGTTCCGATAAGGTTCCACCCAAAAGTTACCCAAATTACAGCAATCGCAATATCAAAAGGCCATTCTAACTCTGCATATTCTTTGGATGTGGTATATCCCAAAGGCAATGTAATTGCAGCACCAACTATAATTAATTGCCATGCCCAAAAATTAATGTTACTAAGGGTATCATTAAACATTCGGGTTTTTAGTAATCGCTGTGTAGAGTAATATACACCGGCAAAAATGGCGTTACCAACAAATGCAAAAATAACTGCGTTAGTATGCAAAGGTCTTAATCGACCAAAACTAAGCCATGAAATACCGTCTGTAAGATTAGGGAATAAAAACATAAACGCCAGTAGTAGCCCTACAGACATACCTACAATACCCCAGAGTATCGTAGCATACAAGAATTTTTTCACGATTTTATTATCGTAATAGAATTGTTCCATTTCCATATTATGATTGTTTAGTTGTATTGGATCCTGAAGATTTTTCTTTATTTTCTTTTATAAGTTCATCATCAAATAGCATACGTACTGACGGGGTATATACATCATCATACTGACCATTTCTAACCGATATAATAAAACTTATAAAAAAGACTATGGCAACGATTATACTAATCGTTAAGAGGATATAAATAACACCCATGTTTTACGTTTATGCCTCAAAAGTATGTGTGAATGTTTTCTTAAAAAATGACATTTATCAGGTTTTACTAATTATGGTTATTTGTAACCATAATCTTTAGGCCTTTGGGGTTGTCTAAAAGAACAAATAATGGATAATTATAAAAAATAGTACTTTTTTATACATAGTACTGTAACAAAAATAAAACCTGTGCGTCTAGTAAGTATAAAACAACTTAAAAAATCAAAAACCATGAGAACTTTAGACAGCAACCAAATCACTAATAAAACAATAGGAACCAAAGGATATGTATGGAACTCCAAAAGACGTTACAGATAAATCTAACTACTCAAAACACTATAACAATTTATTAAGAACAATTAAAACACAAAAATTATGAAAACTACAGAAAACAATCGAATTACCAGAAAATCAAATACTCCTAACGGGTATACGTGGAATTTAAAAAGACGTTACAGATAACAAACATTTATTAACTCCTCTCCCACACAGAGGTTCAAAAACTAGCCATTATGAAAACGATACAAAATATTAGAAAACGATTAAAAACCGTAACTCAAAAACAAAATATGTTTTTGGATTGTACTACAAACCATCACAATAATGAGGACATTCTATTTGCCAGAATTAAGCGATATGCATATTAATCTATATTTTAAAATGCATTAACAAGCCGGATTCCACACAGAGTTCGGCTTTATTTAGCTTTAAAACGCAATTTTCCTATCTCTATCTTGATTGCAGTTTTTGCAAGTATCGTAAAAATAAAAGCTCCTAATGCCCAAATACCTATAGTTACCCCTATTTCTATTCCTGTAGGCATATACTCTACAATTTTTCCATAAGGACCGGGTATAAATCCCGGTACTATCAAACCAAATCCTTTTTCGATCCAAATAGCAATAAAAAGGATAAAGCAACAAAAATATAATACCTTTAAGTTATTTCTTAGTTTACCAAAGGTAAGAAGTATAGTTGCCAATACATTAAGAGGTATTGCGGTCCAAATCCAGGGCAACAAAGCAGTTTTACCATGTAAACCAAAAAACAAATAATAAGCACTTTCACTATGATGTGTAGGGGCATAAAATTCTTTAAACAATTCAGAAACCAACATAATCAGGTTTATTTGTGCCGCTACTGTAACGATCATACTAATTTTTTTGATCGTTTTATCTTCAATCTTAAATTCTGTAAACCCTCTAATAACTGCCAATACCAATATAATCAAAGCAGGCCCTGCCGCAAATGCCGATGCCAAAAACCGAGGGCCTAACAGAGCATTGTTCCAAAAAGGACGAGCTTGTAATCCCTGATATAAAAATGCAGTTACCAAATGTATACCTACTGCCCAAAAAACTGATAATATCGCTCCGGGAACATATATTTTTGGGTTTGGCACTTTTCCTTGATAACGCATAAAAAGTATATAAAAAGGAATACTAATATTAATAAACAAATATCCGTTAAGGACAATTACATCCCAGGTTAACATAGAGTTCGGAAAATTAAAAACCCCTATACCCGGGATCATGTGCCAAAGAACAGATGGTCCTCCCATATCTGCCACAACAAAGGCCAAACACATAATTAATGCAGCTACAGCCAATCCTTCGCCTATTAGCACTGCTTGTTTAAAATCAATATCTTTAAGTACATAAGTTGGCATAACCAACATAACAGCAGCTGCGGCAACCCCAACCAAAAACGTAAAATTAGAAATGTACAATCCCCAGCTTACCCTGTCGCTCATACCGGTAACACTTAATCCATGTTCTATTTGTATAGAATAGCAATACATGCCTATAAGCATTACCAAAGTCAAAAAACCCATCCATACGTGGTATTTTTTGGATCCTTGTGTTATGGTATCCAGACTATCTATTAGTAAACCTTTAAAAACTTTAAATCGTCTCATCATTCTATCTATTTGTATTATGGCGTTTCCCTCATAACTTCGGGTCGGGCTTTGCGCTATATCTTTTTTTGAAATAAAAAAAGGATGCCGCTTCAATCCCTTACGCATTATCATATTAATCCATAAAATACCAGAACTTGGGTTCTGTACCCAGATCCTCTTTTAATCGAAACACTTTTTTATTTTCTAATACCCATCTTATGGTGCTATTTGGATCCAATAAATTTCCAAAAATTCGGGCACCAGTAGGACAAGCGTCTACACAAGCAGGATTTTGACCTTTTCTGGATCGTTGTACACAAAAAGTACATTTTTCCATTACACCTTTTTTGCGCATACGGTTTCCTAAATAGTGCTGATTTTTGTTAATTTCCTTTTCAGGAACTTCCGGGGTACTCCAGTTAAATCGTCGCCCATCATACGGGCAAGCAGCCATGCAATACCGGCAACCTACACACCAGTCATAATCAATAACAACAAGACCATCATCTTCTCGCCAGGTAGCTTGTACCGGGCAAACTTCTACACAAGGTGGATTATCGCAATGAAAACATTGTGTGCCCATATAAAAATGTCCTTCGGCAGGCACTTCATGATAATAATTATCATCAGCATCATCAAACTTAAACCCTTCTCCATCTTTCATTTCATGAATACGAATATATTGCATTTGCGAGTTTCGATCCTGATTGTTTTCTTCAACACAGGCACTCACACAATCCATATACCCCTGGCATTTAGAGATATTAAATGCATATCCAAAAAGCACATCTTCCTCGGCATTTTCAGAAGTCATGCTTATAGTTTTTCCGGTTCGAAGCTGGTAGGAGCGCACCAATCTATCTACGGTCCCTTTTTTTTCATTATCGGTCATCAATTTATAGTTTCCTTTAAATTGCTCTTCCCAATCGATTTGTGCTTTTTCTTTAGAGTCTTCTCCTGTAGTTATGCTGCAAGAAGTGCTTACTGCTCCAGCTCCTATTAATAAGCTGGCTGTTAATTTTCTAAATGCAGTTCGGCGATCCATTTGTACATCAAATACTTGATCAAAACCATCCTTTTTACGTTCTTCACCAATAGCTTCATTTACGGCATTATCAAATTCTTCATCACTAATTTGATCTTTGGCACGGGAACCACATGCCCCAGATGTTTTTCCACACCCACAGGAACCAGAAACTTCCTTTTTTGCATTATTCAGGTTTAATGAAAACCACTTTTTGTTATCGCTCATACCTTATATTATTAATGCTCTAATTCGTCTTTTCTATCTTTTACGGTTTGGGTATTGTACCTTGCCGGCCATCTTTTTTCAAAACCCGGGTTATGGGGGTTATGACAGTTCACACAGGTCATCGATGCTCTTGGGGGAGCCCAACCAGAAATTTTCTTTCCATGTGCCCCTCCCTTCCAATCTTCAAACTGGTTGGTATGGCATTGACTACAGAGCTGGTAACTTTTATCAAAATCTATTTTGTTTCCGGTTAGGCTGGTAAGTGTGTTCATGTCCTTACCATTATGACAGGTAATACAGTTCATAGTATTGCTATTGGCATGCATTACTTTGATATCCCAATGTGCTTTTTTGCCATCTATACTATTTTGCATTTGATCCAAAGGTTTAGAATGGCACTCTATACAGGCAAACGATTTAATTTTACCTTTACGTTCTGGAATTAAAAAAGTGTGTCCCCCCTCTGTAATCTCTATAAGATCCATATCTTCCAAATATTTTTGAGAATGAATGGATGTACCATGATAGTGGTTACTTTTATCCTTGATTTTATCTGTAAGGCTATGGTATTTATCTTCCCTTTGTTTACAGGAAACAAGTAGTATCATAAATAAAAACAGGTAACCTGGTATATGTATATATGTGCTACGATAGTTAGTCATAATTTTTAATTATTGTTTCTTGAAAAAACACTTTTCTCAGAGTATTCAACATCATTTGGCACGTGGCACTGTCTGCAATTAATACGTTCCGGATGCGTAACCCTTATTTCTTTGGGGGCACCTGGTCCTGCATGGCAAGACAAGCAGTTTTCGCGCATTTGTATAGAGTGCGGGATCATTGGAGGGCTACCCGGCAAGGCATTATGTATACCTGTTATGGGTTTTTCAACTTTTGTAAAGCTAGTTTCTGTAAAAAATGTTTCGGTATTTTGAGCTACATGACACTGCCTGCAATTGATCATTTGGGGGTGAGGTGTTACTGGTGCATACGCATTGAATTTTTGTACAAATCCTCCATTTTGATGGCATTGTAAGCAAGTATTTCCTCCCATGCTCATCTCTTGTTTTACAGGATGAGGAATACTAGGGGGAGCCCCATGATATGCTCTATTGTCATAGTATGTTTCTAATGTTCTCTGATGTTTTTCATCGATTGGCATATTTGCATAATCCAATGCATAATCAGATCGCTCAAATACTCCTGCTTCTGAGGGGATTACCCGAGGCAAAATCTCATTTTCTAATGGGATATATGCATCTTTCAATCCTGTTTGATAGCTATAATTCCAAATAGTTATAAATGCTATAAACAACAGTACAAATAGTGATATAATACCTAATCTTTTCATCTAATCCACATTGTGGAGTTTAATTCTCCGAGGTTATTGATTTTAATTTTTGCTCACTAAGTGAGGTTTTAATATTCTAAGGCTTGCTACAAAATCAAAAATATTTTTTCAAAAAAATACTTGTCCAGCTTTATCGAGGTAATCACTAACCACTGGATTAGCAGATCTTAAGTTGCTTTAATTCTCATTACACTTTTTCTACTCTAACCGCACATTTTTTATAATCGGGTTCTTTTGATATAGGACAAAAAGAATCTAATGTAAGATCATTGATAAGCATGTTTTCATCAAAAAAAGGCACAAAAACCTGCATTGGTGTTGGCATACCTCTTTGATTTACAGAGGCTGGCATTATAATCTCGCCACGACGTGTGGTTAGTTTTACCTTATCCCCGGTTTTTATTTGCAGGCGTTCTGCATCTTTTGGGTGCAGTTCTACATAGGCATTTGGCATAGCTTTATGCAGTACAGAAATTCTACGGGTCATAGATCCTGTATGCCAATGCTCTATAACCCGACCTGTATTTAACCAAAACGGATATTCATTATCCGGCTCTTCTGGTGCGGGTTCATAAGGACGTTGCCAGATCACTGCTTTTCCATCTGGTTTTCCATAAAAATGAAAATCCTCGTTATTAGAACATGCGGGGTCGTATTTGGCATTAAATCGCCATTGTGTTGATTTTCCATTTACATAAGGCCAAATAGCTCCTGGCTGTGATTTTAGCACTTCTAATGGTGCCATTCCATGTTCATCTCCTTCATGAAACTGCCTGTACTCATTATAAATTTCTTCTACATGGTTTTCTTTACTATACGGAAACAAATCTCCAAACCCCATTCGTTTTGCCACTTCAATAGTCATCCATGCATCCGGGGTTGTTTCTCCAGGACCTTCCACCATTTTATCCCAATGCTGTGTCCTGCGTTCTGAGTTACCATATAAACCTGATTTTTCGATATGCCAGGAAGCCGGTAATATTACATCTGCAACATCTGATGTTGGCGTAGGAAACACATCAGATACGACTACAAAGCAAGAATCTTTTTTCATTCCCGGTCGGTATCTACTTGTTTTAGGCAAAGAAACTAAGGGGTTTGTTACCTGGGTCCATATAAATTTTATTTCTCCACGATCCACGGCTCTAAACATTTCTGTAGCGTGGTATGTTGGCTTTGATGGGATACGTTCGTAGGGGACTTTCCAGATTTTGGCAGCCAAACGCCTGTGTTTTTCATTGGTTACTACTCCTTTTGGCAATTTGTGAGTAAAAGTTCCTACCTCTCGTGCAGTACCACATGCCGAAGGTTGTCCTGTTAAAGAAAACGGACCGTTACCGGGTTGCGATATTTTACCGGTTAATAAATGGATGTTGTATACCAAATTATTCATCCATGTACCACGGGTATGTTGATTAACCCCCATACACCAATAGGATACTACTTTTTTATTTGGATCTCCAAAATAAGCAGCCATATATTTTATATCCTTAACAGATACTCCCGATATCTTTTCTACTTTTTCTGGAGTATAATCTTTTAAGAATTTTTTATAATCGTCAAAGGATATTGCTTCTGGTTCATCTGTAAACTTATAATTATCTTCTAATCCGTACCCCATATTGGTAAGTCCTTTGCTAAAACTACAGTGTTTTTCTACAAAGGCAGTATTAACCCAACCATTTTTTATAATTTCATAACAGATGGCATTTGCTACTGCCAAATCACTTTGTGGTTTAAAAAGTATGGACTTGTCTGCAGCCATACTGGTACGGGTTGTTCTTGTTGCAAAGTCGATAATTTTTGCTCCTCTTCTATTTTTTTGTTCCAGCATTCTGGAAAACAATACGGGATGCATTTCTGCCATATTATTTCCCCAAAGAACAAAAACATCTGCATGGTCTATATCTTCATAGCAACCCATAGGCTCGTCTGCCCCAAAAGTTGTTAAAAACCCTGTTACTGCACTTGCCATGCATAATCGCGCATTACAGTCCAGATTATTGGTTCCTATAGCTCCTTTCATCAATTTGGAAGCTACATATCCTTCGGGGATCGTAGATTGCCCAGAGGTGTACATTGCCACAGCATCTTTACCATGTTTTTTAATGGTCTCCTTCATTTTGCTTGCTACCAGATCCAAGGCCTCCTTTATGGGTGTTTGCACATAAGTGCCATTTTTTTTGACCAGGGCATGTGTTAATCTGTCTTTGGCTTGTAAGCACATGATTTGGTGATATCCTTTTACACAAAGTAATCCTTTGTTAACCTCGGATTTAGGATCGCCTTTTACCGCTACAGCTTTTCCGTTTTCTGTTCCAACCAAAACACCACATCCCACACCACAAAATCTACAAGGCGCTTTTGTCCATTTTATATCTCCGGAAGGCAATCCTTGTTCTTGTTCATCTGCAAACAATATCCCTGGAAACATAGTTGCGGCTGCGGTCATTGCAGACAGTACAGCCATTTTTTTTATGAATTTTCTTCTATTGGTTAGAGAGGTGTACATAATTCTAGTTTTTTTGTGGCGTATTAAATCCAGAAACCATAGCAAGCAGTTTAAGGCTTTCCAGGGCTTCTAATTTTTCTTTTAGAATTTCTTCTTCTGTATTACTTTCTGTTTCTGTAATCAAAATAAGCAGGTCTTTATTTTGAGCAGGCACAACTTCGCATTGATCTATCCCGGATAGTGCCCGGATAAGCTCATTTTTTTTGCCATCGTGCGGATGGGCCAAATAACTTTTGATCGGCATATAACTTATGTTTTACTTATTGGTTGTAAATAGTGTTGGCTTAATAGTTACCATAATCCATCCCCAGTTGTTGGTGTTGCCATCAAAATTGTTTTTTAATATTTCCATTCCATCGGAAGCAAACAGATGAGAGTACCCTGCCTTTATGTTTATATTTTCTTGATAATCATACGAGTACACAAGATCTATTTCTGTCCCTAATTGTTTGGAGGTATCTCCCGGCAAATCTGCTGCTGTCATAAAATTATGAGCTGCAATATTAAGGGAAGACTTCGGGTTAAATTTTACATTGGTTTTTGCATAAACATCTATAAGTCCTGCATTGCCTATATGATTTCCTACATAAAAATAATCCATCAACCCGTTAAACTTGTGATTAGTACCATAAAAAGGTGTAAAAGCATCGTTATTACCATTTGCAGGTGCACCGTTATCATTACCGCTTTGTAGTTCCCCGCCCAATGTTGCTTTCCATTGTTCAGATATTTTATAATTTGCTTCTAAACCCAATAAGTATGCGCTTAGATCATTGTTATTAACATCGCTTCCAAATTGATAATAAAGATTGGATATAAGATCTATTTTTTCTTTTTTATATTTTAAATGTGTTCCTGCAGTTTGACTATATCGGGTTTCATCGTTATCAGGATTAGTGGTATCTGTGTACTGCAATCCGTTGTTAAGAAACAGAAAACTTCCTGAAAAATTTTCCCAATCTTTGTGCAACCATGCATATTGGATACTTTTATAGGTATTGGGTGTTGTTAATGTGGTTCCTGTTATAGCTTCATCATCTTGATTAAATGCAAAACCAAGGTCAAATTTAAAACTTTCTTTAGTGTATTTAATAAGTGCTGCATCATGGCTTCTGGCTTGTTGCGCCCAACCTACATTTCCAAAAATACGATGGTCGTCATATATTATCTCTTGGCGACCTAATTTTAAAGAGATATTAGGGTTAAAAAGAATTTCACCCCAGGCTTGATGAACACTAAACCCATTTTTGTCTGCGGTATTAAGTTGTGGCACATCCCCCCACACTCTTACATCTTGCATACTTAAATAAAAATTTAATTTATCCATTGTATATCCTGCATTTAACCGTGTACGCTGGGATACAAATGCGGCAGGATCTTCATTGTCCGGAAAAAGTGTTTTAAATCCATGGCGATACTCAAATCGAGGGCGTACTTCTGCATCTATTTTTAATTGAGAATGAATATTTGTATAGAATAGTATAAAAAATAGTAAAGAGAATATATTAAGAGATTTCATATAATAATGGGATAAGAATTTTTACAAATTTTATCTTAATAATCTGGATGTACTATGACATTTATCAGTTTTTGTTTTACATTTCTTTAAGAAATTTACGGGAATGGTTTATTAAAATCATTGTAACTCTCTAAATGGTATTGTTGTGCAAAAAAACTTAGGAAAGATAGATGCCATACTTCGAATTCTTATAGGGATCGTACTGGCGTATTTATTTTATAACAATTACATTACAGATACTTTGGGTATTGTTTTATTGTCAATTTCTGGGGTATTGGTGCTTACGGGTTTTGTGGGGTGGTGCCCTTTATATAAAGTGTTGGGAATACGCACTTGCCGAACAAAAAAATAGTGGTATAAAAACATCCTTAACCCTTGGTATATTGTATGTTTTTGGACCAATTATAATCTGGCAAAAGCTTGTATGTTGTAGTACATTTAAGTTCTGTTGAAGAGATATATTCTATAAACTCAATTGTATCGGGTTTTATTAGATATCCTCCCCAATGTTTAGGTTTTGGGATGTTTTGGTTTTTAAATTTGGCTTCATAATGCTCTAATTTATCATCGAGTATTTTTCGCGAAGAGACTACTTTGCTTTGATTGGATGCCCAAGCACTTAGTTTGCTGCCTTCTGGCCGGGATTCAAAATATCCTTCAGATAAATTTTCTGCAATCTTTTCTGCTTTTCCAGAGATTAAAACTTCCCGTTTTGCTACTGCCCAGTTAAACAGGATAGAAACCTTATTGTTTTTTGCAATTGCTTTTCCTTTTTCGCTATTATAATTGGTAAAAAAAATAAAACCTTCCCATGTAAAACGTTTTAACAGCACTATTCTGTTTTTAGGAAACCCATCTACTCCAATAGTAGAAAACAACATTGCGTTGACTTCGATTTCAGGGTGCGTTTTGTCTACCTCATAAAACCATTGTTGAAAATGTTGCATTGGGTTATGTTCCAAGTATGAGTCCTTCATTTTTTTATATTATTTTTTTACCAGCCCAATTGGTGAGTATAGTAACATACGCAGCAATAGTGATAGAGCTTAATGGCATTAATATAGCAGCTATAACAGGGGATAGTTGCCCGGTAACTGCAAAATACAATCCTATACAATTGTATAAAAAGGATACTACAAAACTGGATTTAATAATAGTAATTGCTTGCTTGGATACTTGTAAATATTTAGGGATCATATCAAATTTTGTAGCATCCAAAATGGCATCACAAGCAGGAGAAAACACATTTACGTTTTCTGAGATTGCAATACCTACATTGCTTTGTGCCAAAGCTCCTGCATCGTTTAATCCGTCTCCAATCATCACTACTTTTTGATTGTTTTTTTGTAATGAGGAGATGTAGTTTAGCTTATCGTCTGGTTTTTGATTAAAAAACAATGATGTATTTTCTGGAAGCACTTGTTTTAAGTATTCTTTTTCGCCTTCGTTATCCCCTGATAAAATTGCTAGGTTATAACCGTTGGATAATTGCCTGAATATGTTTTTAACGCCTTTTCTATATTGATTGTGAAAAACATAACGACCTTTATATTCTTGATTTGTACTAATATATACCGATGTATTTATGGTTTCATAATCCCTGTCGTTTCCTGCAAAACTTGCAGATCCTATTTTTATAGAAGTCTCTTGTAGTTTACCTTCAATACCTTTGCCCAAATACTCTTGGTATTCATCTAGTGTTAAAATATCATGCTCCTCTAGTATATCATACAAAATTCTGCTAAGAGGGTGATTGGATGCACGTAATGTGTTTTTAAGAAGAGATTCTTCCTCTGGCGTTAGTTTCATCCCTTCATAGCTTACCTCATTGGTGATAGTAGTGGTAATTGTCCCCGTTTTATCAAAAATCATAGTATCTGCCATAGCCAACTGCTCTATAACATCTGCATTTTTGAGATAGAATTTATTTTTTCCGAATATGCGAAGAATGTTTCCCAGAGCAAAAGGTCTTGCCAGTGCCAATGCACATGGACAGGCAATAATAAGTACCGCGGTAAATACCTGGGCAGCTTTTGAAGAGTCTGTGAATAACCAAAAAGTGGTTGCAAGTACCGCAATACATAAAATAGCGATGGTAAAATACTTGCTAACGGTATCTGTAAGATTGGTAAAAGAAGCAGATTTATCCTGATTAAACACATCATTACTCCATAATTGGGTAAGATAGCTTTGTTCTACAGATTTTAATACTTCGATTTCTATAGCTCCATACAGTTGTTTACCTCCCGCAAAAAGAGTGTCTCCGGATTGTTTGGTTACCGATTCGCTCTCGCCGGTCACAAAACTATAATCGATTTGTGCATTACCATCAATAAGGATAGCATCTACAGGAATCAATTCATTATTTCTAATTAATAATCGATCCCCTTTTTTGATATCATATACTTGTATGTTTTCTTCTTTTCTTTCGCTTTTTTGTTTTGCAGTAGAAATTCTGGTAACGGCAATAGGAAAATAAGATTTATAATCCCTTTCAAAAGATAAAAACGAATAGGTTTTTTGTTGAAAGAATTTTCCTAGTAGAAGAAAGAATACCAATCCGGTAAGGCTATCAAAAAAGCCAGTTCCCCAGTCAAAAATGATTTCGGCAGTACTTCTTACAAAAAGAACCAAAATTCCTAATGCGATAGGAACATCAATATTTAATATTTTGGATCGTAATCCTTTAAAAGCAGAAACAAAATAGTCTTGGGCTGCATAAAATACCACAGGTAACGAAAAAGCAAACATTAACCACCTGAAAAGAGACTTATATTGTTCCAGCCAGAACTCAGATACTTCAAAATATTCTGGAAACGATAAAAACATTATATTACCAAATGCAAATCCGGAAATACCAAGTTTATAAATCAAACTTCGGTTAATTTGTTTTTTACCAGTTGTATAATCGTCCAGGCTAATATATGGTTCATAACCTATAGAGTTTAGTAAGGTCACTAGCTCTTTAAGAGAGATACGGTTGCTATTATAAGTAACGCGTATATTTTTTTTAGGAAAATTAACTTGTGATGCCGTAATTGCAGGTTGTAACTTATGTAGATTTTCTAAAATCCAAATACAAGAACTACAATGTATATGTGGGATATATAATGTGATGATTTGTGTAGTACCATCATCAAACTCCACTAATTTTTTAGCAATATCAGGGGTGTCTAGATAATCGTATTTTCCTTTAATCTCTTCAGGAATCGCTCCGGGAGCGGATTGCAGATCGTAATAACAGGATAGATCATTAGACGAAAAAATATCATATACCGTTTTGCATCCATTACAGCAGAATATTTTTTGATCAAACTGGATTACCGTTTTATTACAATCATTGCCACAGTGATAGCAAGTAGACTCTGACATAAAATTTATTTACTACAAATTTTAAAAAGCAGCACTGGATATTCTATGATAAATATCATACTTCTGCAACTGATATAAATCATAGTTTCTGCCTTTATAGTTCTTTACTTTTGAGACAGTATCCAATGTAAAGAATAATGAGAAAAATAGTGGTCCCTACAGATTTTTCAGAAAATGCAATGAATGCTTTGCGATATGTTGCAGAGCTATTTAAGTATGAGCATGCAGATTTTTTTATTGTACATGCGTATGCAGATGAGGTATATAACCATAATACTTTGGTTTCTCGTGATGTTTTTGATGAGTTAAAAAAAACAACTCATAAAAACTCAGATACTGCATTAGAAAAAATACGATATGCAATACAAGAGGTTTCTCCAAATCCTCGCCATAATTATACAATATTGTCAAAATTTGGAAGCTTGATTGACGAGGTCAATGATTTGGTAGATCAAGAGAATATAGATATTGTGGCAATGGGTACAAGAGGGGAGACTGATAATAGAAAACTTACTTTTGGCAGTAATACATTACAGGTTTTAAAATATGTGAAATGCCCTTTACTGGCTATCCCGAATGGTTGTTGTTATAATCGCCCGGAAAGGGTTTTATTTCCTACCAACTATTTATTGCCTTTTAAACGAAGAGAATTAAAGTTACTAAGCACTTTAACCAAAAGTTTTAGATCTGTTATCCATTTTCTTTATGTTTCCGAAAGCAAAAAACTATCTATCAGACAGGAAGACAATAAAGATTTTTTAAAAAAATCATTGCCGGATGTAGAGTTGAACTTTCACATAGAAAATGCAGGGGATCTTACTACTGCAATTAATGAATTTATTGAAAAAAAATCGATAGGTTTTTTAGTTATGGTAAACTCCAGACATTCTTATTTAGAAAGTATTTTATACCAATCTACTATAGATAAAATAGGACTTCATATCAAGATTCCTTTTTTGGCTATGCAAAATTTACAACGATCTTAAAAAAAAAAGAAGTTTTTGAATACTTAAAAATCAAAGTACAATGAAACATATATTATTACCTACCGATTTTTCTGATAATGCATTTAATGCGATACAATACGCTATGCATTTTTTTAAAGAAGATATGGCTACTTTTTATTTGTTGAACACATTTACACCGGTAGCATATCATACCGGATACCTTATCGAAAACCCAACACCCTATGGGATGGAGGACATAGCGATGATAAACTCGAACCGGGATATAGAGCGAACAGAAGAAAAAATAAAAGAAAAATTTGATAACCCCAACCATAGTTTTGTACGACTATCTACATTTAACACTTTGGTTGCAGAGATTAAAGACGTAATAGAACGGTATAACATAGATCTTATAGTTATGGGAACCAAAGGGGCTACCGGGGCTAAAGAGGTTTTTATAGGAACGCATACTATGTATACCATCAAAAAAGTAAGCTGCCCGGTTATAGCAGTTCCTGCAAATTTTGAATTTGAAGAGCCTAAAGATATTTTGTTCCCTACAGATTATAATCTTGATATACAAAACAAATATTTGCCCCTGATAAAGGAGATCTGCAATAAACATATAAGCAGGCTTCATATTTTAAACGCATATTATGGGGTTGCACTGGATGCCGGTCAACAAAAAACAAAGAGTGATCTTGATGTATATTTTGAAAATAATGCACATATTTTTCATATAGCAGAAGGAATGGATGTATTGGAAGCTGTTGAAGATTTTCAAAAAAAACATAAAATCAATTTATTGGTTATGCTCCATAACAAGCATTCTTTTTTTGAAAACCTTTTGTTTACACCAGTAATCAATAAAGTCGCATATCATACAAATGTTCCGTTTTTAGTAATTCCTTCAAAAGAAAGAATGCGGTGATAAAAAATTTAATCCCTCATTGAGGGTATGATTGCCAAAGGCTTACTTTGAAAACAAAATATATTTTTAAAAAGAATATCTCGTGAGTTTGCTCCGAGGTTATTGATTTTTGAAATAGCTATGACATTAACTTTAGATCTTACCAGTATTAAAAACCTGTTAGGTTTTATAAAACGTAGAGAGATGAAAAAAATCCTGATTCCCACAGATTTCTCCAAGAATGCATGGAATACTATTATCTATGCCATAGAACTGTATAAAAATACGCCATGTGAGTTTTATTTGTTAAATGCTTATAATCTTGATCCTGTACAGCTTTTAACTACCGTAAGCTCACAACGAATAGGTCATTTTTATGGGATGCTAAAGAAAGAGTCTGAGTACGAAATGCAAAAAATAACAGAGGAGATACAAAATCATAAATCAAATTTATACCATACTTTTAAAACAATAAGCAAACGAGGGCCTCTGGTATCCATCATAAATGAATTAGCAGAACAATCTCTGTTTGATATGATTATAATTGGTACCAAAGGAGCTACAGGGACCAAAGAAGTTTTTTTGGGCAGTACCACCCATAATGTAATCAAAAATGTAGATTGTTGTCCTATTTTGGTTATTCCGGAAGACTTTAGTTTTCAAAAAATTTCAGAAATAGCCTTTGCAACAGATTTTGAACGTTTATATCACAAATCTGAAGTAGAACCAATACTGGAATTTGCCAAAAAACACGACGCTACCATTAGAATGATTCATATTTATGATGAACCAAAACTGGATACGGTACAGCAATACAACTCTAATACTTTAGAACACTATTTTAAACACGTAAAATACGAGTTTCATGTAATTCCTGACTTTTCAACTGTCGAAAATGCAATTCAGGCATTTATAGAAGAGTTAGAGATTGATATCTTAATGATGATTTATTATAAGCACAGTTTTTTGAAAAGAATTATAAAAGAACCTGTTATCAAAAAAATAACATTTCATACTAATATCCCTTTTTTAGTGATACCTGAAGATACTAGTACGGTGTACTAATAGAATTTTACCATTATTCTTGCATCTTTCTTTTGAAACCTCGCAATAAAACAAAAACAAAATATAAATTATTTCTCAAGTAATTTATTACAATAAAATACCACCTCATCATTTTTATGTATAGAAAATTAGTGATCTTAAAGTTATATTTACCTCTATCCCCTTTTTGATAGCCAGATACACAGTCTTTGTACAAAACAAGAAGCTGATCAACGATAATATGAATATCAATTTGTGATCGTATCATTTGTGATACCATTTGAATATCTTTTGCATTATATTTTTGTATTTCATTTATGATATTTTTCTCGTTAGCGGGGTTTTCCATTAATTTCATTCCAAAATTAAACTTTCTGTAATGTTTAAGATTTTTGGTAGTAACCATCCCGGCTAACCCTCTAAAGTCACAAATAATTACTCCGGCTCCTGTTGCTATTGATTCCATAGCAGCTTTAGCTTTAGCAAAAATAATATCATAGTCTTCAAGATATTTTTCGGGATCTCGTTTTTGATTACCAGATTCCTGACCAATAACATCAAGTATTAAATTACATTGAGCACATGCTTTTTTGATAGGAACTAAAAAATTGCGATTGTTTGCATAATTAGAAAATATCAACGCTTTTTTTGGTTTAGTTTGGATAGTATCTTTTAGAGCAAATCTTTTAAGGTTTACCCAATTATATACCACGTCTGAATCGGACTGAGAAAATCCACAATCAGTAGCGTATCTTTCTTTACAATTATAATCAACTGCCATATATTTCACAATATTTTTATGAAACGGGGGGTGATCAAAGGGGCTTAATCGATCATGAATCCAAAATAACACAGGGACATTTTTAAAAAAAGATAAAACATCTAGAGTTGTTACATTATGATGTGCATGAATAACATCTGGATAAAAAGTGATATCGGTAAGATTGTTAACGATTGTAATTCCTTGTTCTCTGAGTTCAATCCCAATTTGACCTATTAATCTAGAATATATTTGAACATTTTCTCCTCTCTCTATCAATGAAATGGCTAATTCTTTAACATATAGTGTAGTTCCATTATATCCATCCATTTGTATATTAGTGATCAAGATATTCATAAAAAAACTAGAGCTTTTTAGGAGAAAATAGAGAGCATGCTATTTTTTTTATATGATTCTCGAATGAGATTAATTGTTCATAAGCTCCTTCAGCTATACGTCTTTTTCCAAACTCTTCATAGTAAGGAAACTCTGTATCCCAACTAGTGATCATTTTTGGATCTTTTACTTTTCGGAAAAACTCTAAAGCAAAGAATTCTTTTCCAAAATGAGCAACAAATTTATCTACCTCTGATTTGATTTCCGGATAATTCATGCATGCATCCATTTTTTTTTGAAGCTCATTTTTATTTAATTCTAAGACGATATCCTCATCCTTTTTTTCAGACACCTGGTTTTTTCGAACATCATCTTGAAAAAAATCATAATTCTTAATTTCAAAGCCTTCATTTTTAAGTTCTACTACAATAGAATTAATTAAATATCTGCAAAGATCATGAGATGGATTGAAACCTTCTAGTGCATCACCAACAATCATTTGAAATTCATTTTTCAAAATAAACTCTTTTAGAGTTAATTTAATTCTTAAAAAAGAGTCTATAGAATTAGATAATATTAAATCATATATTTGACGATCAGAATAAGGTTTGAAAGGAGAATATGCATTAAGGTTTAGAGATTTAATCAAATTAACAGACTGGTGTATTCTTGGTTGATTATTGTTTCCTGAGCCATCAGTTAAGAAAACGACAGCAGGTTTATAAATACTCATAAACTTATGTGCCAATAGCTCATGACCAGGATGACCGATAAATAATAGTGTTTTCATAAATTAGAATCTATTCAAAATTACAATAAAACATTTTAAGGAACTTATTGAAATGAATCATATTTTTAAAAATGCAGTAAATTATTCAATAGGAAATTATTCGAGTAAGTTTATTGCAATTTTGATATTTCCAATAATTGTCAGTTATCTTGGGTTTGAAGATACAGGGGAATTAGATTTGATTATTTCTACAGTAGCTCTGTTAACTACCGTTTTCTCATTACAGATTGGAGATGCTATATATAGATGGTTTAATACAAAGGATATTACAGAGCAACAAATTAGTTTTTCTAATGGCATAATAATTATGATACTTATGGTTGTAGTAACAACTATTGTTTATGCCTTTGTATATTATTTCTATTCATCTTTAACTTCATTTTTATCTATTACATATTTGATTTTAATGAGTCAGATTATTCTTTCTATTTTTCTTCAACTTATTAGAGCTATTGGCAACGTAACCCGATTCACAGTAGTTGGAATTGTAAAAAGCGTATTGTTTACCATAACATCGTTGTTGGTTGTTGTGTTTACCGAAAACAAATTATACAATACTCTTTTAGTATTACTTGGATCAAATATTATTTGTATTATTCTATCTATCTGGGGGTTTAGTTTTACAACTTATTTTAGAGATTATCTTATAAATTTTTTAAATGCTTTTAAACTAATCAAGTATTCAACTCCATTAATATTGAATGCATTGAGTTGGGCATCTTTTTTTACAATTAACAAATACATTATTGTATCCAATCTTGGTATCTCTGATAATGGTGTTTTTGCAGTAGCAGAAAGATTATCAACAGGGATATTTTTTTTAGGAATGTTTTATTACTATTCCTTACAAGATCATTGTTTATCGAACCCAAATTTTAAAGAAGAAAGCTCTTTTTTTAAAAGTATTATAATCAAGGTTATATTGATTTCTGTAGGATCCGTTATTATGGTTATCTTAGGCTCTTGGATTATTTTTCCTCTATACTTTCCTGACTTGGTAGCTTCATTAAAATATTTACCCTGGTTGGCTTTTTCTAATTTATTTATAATTCTTGCTGGTTACTTAGGGATTACCTATAACTATAAAAAACAAACATTGTTAATGGCTCTTACGTCCTTAACAGGAGTTGTTATAAGCATTCTTTTATCTCTATTATTAGTTTCCAGGTTATCTGTTCATGGGGTTTGTATTTCTATTCTTATAGGTACTATCTTTGTTTTTGTTACTAGGTTAAAATATACTTTAGCATTTTTTAAATCAACCTAAGTTAGTATCTGGTTACATTTAATAAATAAGGACCTTTTTATAACGAATTGAAAAAAGTTTAAACCACTAACCGCTTCGTATATTATCTTAAAGATTTTATTTAAACATATCATAGAGTAATATGAATTCCTAAAGGATACTAAAAAAACTATTAAAGTACCAAAATATAATTTTATTCAAAAATCAGATCTAACATACTCCTAATTAATTTTTTTAATTGAATACGTTTTCTTTTTATTGAATATTTTGATGTTTTATGTTTAGAAATTTTAAGCCAATATTGCCCGTCAAATGCATCTCTGGATAAACTTTCTAATATCAAGTTACGTTTATCGCACTCTGATTGAATCCATTTTCGCGAATGCCTTATACAACCAGATATATCAGACCTATGACTGGTACCTACCCAATCATTTCCTTGGTAATCATTTTTTTTTAATCTTGCAGGAAGGTATGAAGTCAAGAATACAGCAGAATCTGTTGTATTATTAGCAAATCCATTAAGCATTACCCTAATGCTCTCTTTACTACAATGTGTCCAGATAGATCCAGCTAAAAAGAAATCAAACTTTGTATGAAAAACAGAAGTATCAAAAATTTCATTAAAATCAAACTGAGGCCTTTTTGAGGCTAAAATTTCTGAATGTAAGAGATATTTTTTGCCGATTTCTACTCTTTTTTCTGCTGGCTCGATCCCATAATAACAATCTGGATTAAGAAAATGGATTAACCAATATCCAACACGAAGCACTCCACAGCCAATTTCAAGAACTTTAGAGTCTGGTGTTAACCCTTCCTCCAAAAGCGTTATCAATTGGTTTCTCCCAGCCTTTTCAAATGAATGGTCAGGAACCCCAAGAAAACCATTTTCACGGGTCATCTTTTCTCCAATAGATTTTAGATTAACAGGTATTCTTTCTATTTCGGGTATTTTTTTTTCATTTTCAGTGCTCATCATTTATTGTAAATATTTATGATTCGCTAATTTAGTCTAAAATCTTTACCTAATTTATAATGGAATACGGCAAATTAACAGAAACCTGATGATTATCATAGGATGCGTAATATTTTGGAAATAGTTTTAAGGTTTAATGTATTAAAACCAAAAGCAATGAAAAGAATACTTGTTCCTACAGATTTTTCTACAAATGCCTATTGCGCCCTTTTTTATGCAACACGATTGTTTCAAAATCAACCATGTCAATTCTATATCTTAAATACATTTAATGTAGAAACCCCTGTTTTAACTAGTAGGATCAATACTAGCAAAGGAGATAAACTATATCAGGAATTAAGTGCATCTTCTCAAGACGGTCTTACCAAAACAATGCATTCTATAATCCTGGATTCCAAAGGATTACAACATTCTTTTGAAACTATATCCGTTTCTAAAAAACTTGTAGAAACTATTCAAAAAACAATTAAGAACTTAGAAATAGATCTTGTGGTAATGGGAACCAAAGGAGCTAGCGGGGTTAAAGAAATCATTATGGGGAGCAATACCGTAAAGGTTATTCAAAAAATAAAAAATTGTGCAATTTTGGCAGTACCGGACCAGCTGGATTTTAAAACTCCAAAAAACATTGCTTTTGCAACAGATTTTAAATGTTTTTATAACGAGGCATCCTTAAAACCTTTTTTGGAAATAGTTACTGCATTTGCTTCTAACATCAGGGTAATACATATTCATGAAAAAGAAAAATTAAACGAAACACAAGAGTACAACCTTGCCAATCTTAAAGAAAAATTTAACGATTTTAATTATTGCTTTCATTGGATCCCCGGATTTTCAAAAAAAGAGAAGCATATACAGGAGTTTATAGATAAAATGAATATCGATATACTATGTATGTCGCAGTACAAATATGGTCTTATCGAGAGTATTACACACGAACCTGTAATCAAAAAAATAGGCTTTCATGCTGCTGTTCCGTTTTTGGTTATTCCCGAGGTAAGCTGATAATTATCATAGTTTTAAGATAGTGATACCTGTACATTTATAAGATTAATCGTAAAGACTTAAGTAATGAAAAAAAAGATATTGTTGCCCACAGATTTTTCTGGAAATGCGTGGAATGCTATGATATACGCAATAGAATTATACAAAAATGAAACCTGTGATTTTTATGTGCTTAATGTATTTAACGCAATAGGTTATGCTGTAGAAAGCTTAATGGTTCCCGAACCGGGAGAAAAGCTATATGAAGAAGCAAAAGAGAAATCCGAAAAAGGATTAGGTAAACTACTGGAAAGATTAAGTTTTAGGGACGAAAACCCAAATCACAAGTTTTTTATGATATCTCAATTTAATAGCATGTTAGAAGCTATCAAAGATATTGTTGAAAAACAGGATATAGAAATGATCGTTATGGGCACTAAAGGAACTACCAATGCCAATGATCTGGTTTATGGCAGCAATACAGTTTTGGTTATGGAAAAAGTAAGAAACTGTCCGGTAATGGCAATCCCTGCCGAAGCAAATTATAAAGAACCTGAAGAAATTGTATTTCCTACCGATTACAAAACCCATTTTAAACGCAGGGAACTTCAATATTTGGTAGAGATAGCAAGAATAACCAATGCTACTATACGAGTGCTTTATGTTACCAACGATGATGACCTGGATGAGGAACAAGTAAATAACAAAAAATTATTAGAAGAATCCCTGGATGGTTTACAGTATACTTTTCATACCCTCCATAATGTAGATATAAAAGGAGGGGTAAGCTGTTTTGTAGAAAGCAGAGAAAGCGATATGATTACTTTTGTAAACAGAAAGCATGGTTTTTTTGAAAGTATATTTTCAAAGCCAATGGTAAAAACTCTGGGACACCAATCCAAAGTGCCGGTATTAGCATTACATGATTTAACAAACTAATAAAGAAAAACAGATATCCGGTAAGTGGTTCTATGCGCTGTTAGAATTGCTTGCTGGATATACTCTGTACATGATAACCTTAAGGTTGCTTTGTGTTTTTCAGAAATTCACCTTACAAAATCACAATATAGTTTTCGATACAAAATTCTTAGCAGAATTTCACTCAGAATGACGCATTTCAAATGAATCAAAATCAGGTTCTTAGGCTATAGATTATAAACAGACTTTATGCAAAAACAGGATTTTGATATTATAAAATCTACAGGAGAAAAAGTTAAATTTTCTCTTCAAAAACTTCGGGGATCTTTACAACGTAGCGGAGCAGATGCCAAGGATATAGAGCATATTTTGGATATTGTTAGAGACGAGCTATATCAAGGTATTTCTACCAAAGAGATTTATAACCGCGCTTTTGCTTTACTTAAAAAGAAAAAATCTGTATTTGCTTCAAAATACAAACTCAAAAAAGCGATTTATGAACTTGGCCCCACAGGGTTTCCTTTTGAACATTTTGTTGCAGCAGTACTAAAATATTCGGGTTATGAAGTTGTTGTAGGACAAGTTATTAAAGGCAATTGTGTGTCTCATGAAGTAGATATAATAGCTCATAAAAATGGGGACTATCTGGTTATAGAGTGTAAATTTCATAGTGAAGAAGGACGCAATTGCAATGTAAAAGTCCCTTTGTATATCCATTCCCGATATCAGGACATTAAACAACAGTACCAAAATAACAAAGTAAAAGAACCTAATCAAGGGTGGGTGGTAACCAATACCCGTTTTACTACAGATGCTATCCAATATGGTACGTGTGCCGGGTTGTATTTATTAAGTTGGGATTACCCAAAAAACAATGGTCTTAAGGACAGGATAGATCGACTAAGTCTTTATCCGATAACAGTCTCCACACTTCTTACCAACCGAGAAAAGCACTTTTTATTAAGCAGGGATATTGTGCTTTGTAAACAATTACTGGGAGACGTTTTTTATCTGGACCATTTGGGTGTTTCAGAACAAAGAAAACAAAAAATCTTGAATGAAATAAACATGCTTTGCAATATATAAAACAGAAGGATATGCCAACAGTTAAAATTCATTTTTTGGGAGCAGCAGGTACCGTAACAGGATCCAAGTTTTATATAGAAACTCCGCAAAAAAACATACTAATCGATTGTGGGATGTTTCAGGGAGTTAAAGAGTTACGTGAGTTAAACTGGAAAGATTTTCCTGTTGATGCTACTGCAATAGACATGATATTACTTACGCATGGGCATTTGGACCATACCGGCTATCTGCCCAGATTGGTCAAACAAGGATTTAACGGGGATATTATAGCAACTGCTCCAACATTGGCTATTACAGAGATTATCCTTAAAGATAGTGCAAAAATACATGAAGAAGAGGCAGAAAGAGCAAACGAAGAGGGGTACTCTAAGCACCATCCTGCATTGCCTTTTTACACAAAAAAAGATGTAGAAAAAACAGTTCAGTATTTTAAAAGCCAGGATAAAGATAATTGGGTTTCGCTAACCAGGGATATTCAATTTAGATTTCGATATAATGGGCATATTATAGGTGCTACTTTTATAGAATTAGATCTATACGGAAAAATTTTAGTGTTCTCGGGAGATATAGGAAGAGCAAAAGATGTACTTCTATATCCTCCTCAAAAACCGGATTGGGCAGATTTTCTCTTTATAGAAAGCACGTATGGAAATAAATTACACCCCACAGAAAATGTAGAAAAAAAATTGATTGCCCTTATTAAAGAAACCTTATACAATAAAGGTACTTTAATTATCCCCTCGTTTGCAGTAGAAAGATTGCAGACTTTGATGTATATATTGTGGAAATTATATCAAAAAAACAAAATTCCAAATCTACCAGTGTATGTAGACAGCCCTATGGGTAGCAATGTGCTTTCTGTTTTTGAAAGCTTTTCAGATTGGCATAAAATACCAAAAAATGAATATTATGCCATCTGTGATTATATTAATATAGTAACCTCCTATAAAGAAACCTGGGAAGTAATTGATAAACCTCATCCCAAAATTGTTATTGCCGGTAGCGGTATGGTTACAGGAGGAAGGGTTCTTACCTATTTAAAACAATGCATAGATACTATAAACACATCGATAATACTGGTAGGGTATCAGGCAGAAGGAACAAGAGGCAGACAATTGCAGGAAGGGGCACATGAAATCAAACTATTTGGAAAATATTATCCTGTAAAAGCAAAAATACACCTGATCGAAAGCTTATCTGCTCATGCAGACCAACAAGAATTGTTAGATTGGATGGGGGCTATCAAAAATATCCCTGAAAACGTGTTTTTGGTGCATGGCGAGGCAACCGCAGCAGATGCTTTGCGCGTAAAAATACAGGATACCTATTCCTGGAAGGTTGAGATCCCCAAGCTACATGAGATTGTAGAGATTATGGTGTGATTCTCGGAAGGGTTAATTTTTTTAAGGCTCGTCTCTTCGAGTGCCACACCTTAGCGTTGTGTATCGAGAAGGAAGTGATTGTTATAGGAGCAACAAAAAGAATTTCATGTAAATAGTTAATAATCAAATTATTAACTATTTATATTTAGAATAAGTACGCAAAACTGGAAAACGCCCCAGAAAACCCGGGGCGTTTTCCAGTGCTACCGGATATGCTACCGTAAAACTCGGCAAACTTTCTGGTTTCACTAGAGGCTCGCCAAACTTTTGGAGGTACTTTTATGTTGATTTTATACGTTATCTTGCCTTTTTGCTAAAAGAAAACAGAAAGAAAACAGGGTAAAACACCAAAAACTATATCGTCATAGAAAACAGCATTGTTTCTGGTTTGTTTCGTTGTAATCTTAAATCAAAAGCCATACAAATATTTCGAACAAAGGGGCGGCCTTTTTCTGTTACTTGTATATGTTTATCGCCCATTATCAATAACCCGTCTTTTTCTAACTCTTTAATGTTTTGCAGGACTTCTGGTAATTCTTTAAAATATAGTGTATCCTTGTCCCAATTAGTTTTAAAATGGCACATCAAATTCAAAATATGTTGCCTTATAATTTCATCTTCTTTGGTAAGCATGTGCCCTCTGTATACGGGTATGATTCCTTCTTCTACCAGATGTTGGTATTCTTCAATATTTTTAACGTTTTGAGCAAAACCATACCAACTGTCACTAATTGCAGATACCCCTAATCCTATCATCGTATGTGTTTTGGATGCTGTATATCCCATAAAATTACGGTGCAAGGTTTGGTTTTGCATAGATTGATACAGAGTATCATTTTGCAATGCAAAATGGTCCATCCCAATCTCTACATATCCTGCTTTTGATAATAATTTTTTTCCTATTTCATATTGTTTTCTTTTCTGCTCTGCACTTGGCAAATCCGAATCTAAGAAACCCCGTTGCCCGTTACCTTTTTGCCACGGTACATGGGCGTAGCTATAAAATGCCAGTCGATCCGGTTGTAATTCTTTTGTCTTTTTGATAGTATTTTTTATTGCATTTTCTGTCTGAAAAGGCAGCCCAAAAATAATGTCATGCCCAACAGACGTATACCCTATTTTTCGTGCGGTATCTGTAACATATTTTACATTCTCGAATGGCTGTACCCTATGAATTGCTTTTTGAACTACGGGGTCATAATCTTGTACCCCAAAACTAACTCTTCTAAAACCTACATCATAAAGGGCTTGTAAATGCTCTTTTGTAGTATTATTGGGATGCCCTTCAAAACTTAGTTCGCAATCTTGTGCTTGTTCTGTTCCCAAAAAAATACCCTTAATCAAATAGTTCAGATTTTCAGGAGAAAAAAAAGTAGGAGTTCCTCCTCCTAAATGCAGCTCTTTTATTTTAGGTTTGGTTTCAAAAAGATTAAGATATAATTGCCATTCTTTCAGGACTGTTTTTATATAAGGTGTTTCTACATCATGTCGTTTTGTAATACGTTTATTACATCCGCAAAAAGTACACATACTCTCACAAAAAGGTAAATGAATATACAGGCTTATACCTTCGGTGTTATTGCTTTGCACAAAGGATCGTTTTACAGAGGTTATCCAGTTTTTTAAAGAAAACGTAGTTATATCCCAATACGGTACTGTAGGGTAACTTGTATAACGTGGTCCGGGAATATTATATTTATGTATTAGATTCTCGTACATTTTTAAGGTTTTTTGAACTATTTACGATTGTCAAACCTTCAATATTATGCACAGGCCGACTTTTTTATATCTTGACTCAAACTTATATAACAGCATCACTCGTGCAATACCAGAAAAGGAATACTGGTATGATAGCTTATTTTTTCTACAACGGGATGAAACAAAATACGTTGAAAAAAATTAAGATTTTTTGCCACCATAGTGATTACTTCGATATTTCTGCTTTCTACAAAACATTGCACAGCCTCTTCTATATTTGGGTTGGAAAGAAAATGAAAACTATGCTTTATTTTACCCAAAGAATCATCCAAAAAATCTTTGTTCTTTTTTTGTAAACCGGTTAATTCTTGTTCTTTTTTGGCAATATGCAATACTCGTAGAGATGCTTTATTTGAAACAAGAATATCTGTAATCGTATCCAGAACCCTGCTTTTATAAAGCATATTATAGTCTGTAGGAAATGCTATTTCTTTAGGCTTTATATAGCTTGCTTTTTCGGGAATAACCAATACCGGGCATTTTACTTTGGTAATCACATCGCCGGTATTGCTTCCTATAGTTTTTTCTTGGATTCCTGAAGCTCCTTTGGTTCCCATTACAATAAAATCTATAGATTTTTCTTCTACTTGTTTTCTAACTGCATCTACAAAAAACATGTACTCGTTAGTAACAAAAAAGCGATGTTTTGTATTAAGAGGCTGTTTTTCTATTTTTTTAAGCAAACTCTGCATTTGCCTGGCATTACTACCTTCGGTGTTTTTTGTAGTTGTTTTTCCGGATTCATAAAAAGAATTTCCTACAACTGTTTCTTTGAAAGGAGAGACATGTAAGAAATAAAAATTACAATGTATTCTTTTAAAAAAGGATAATGCATATATAATGGCATTCCATGAATTTTCAGAAAAATCTGTAGGAATCAGGATGTTCTTCATTTTTAATACTTTCTAATACACAAATGTATCAGGATGTATTCATCAAAAGTATGACAAAAATCAGTTTAGATATTTTTTGTGTTCTTATTCTATTACCTGTAGACCAGATAAGTCTAAAATTTTTATATTGCGTCCTTCTATTTCTATTAGCCCGTCTTTTTTAAAACTGGACAGGGTACGAATCAAACTTTCGGTGGCAATTCCTGCTACACTGGCAAGATCATTTCTGGATATTTTTATACAATCCTGTGGTTTTTTATTAAGTACCTCTGCAAACTGTAATATAGTTTGAGCTGTTTTTTTGCGTACAGAACTATATGCCATTTGTAGTAATTGTTCTTTAATCTCTGAAAGATTATGGGTAAGTAACTCCATTAATTCTAAAGATATGTTTTTGCTTTTTTCTAATATCTCTTTAAGGCTTGTTTTGGATATTCCTGCTAATTCTGCGTCTTCAACTGCCGTAGCCGACTCCAAATAGGGGGTGTTATCTATAAAGGAAGTAAATCCCATAAAATCATCTTCTTTATACAATGCAGTAATCAACTCTTTACCGCTTTCGTCCATTTTATAGCTTTTGACTACTCCTTTCAGTATAAGGTAAACATTATTTGAATGTTCTCCTTCTTTATAAATGGTTTCTCCTTTTTTAAATCTGGAAACCTCGCCATGGTCATCAAAAAAATTTTTAAGCTCATGTAGATTACGAATCCCGCTATCTTCAATCTTTTCTTTTACTGAGGCTTGTTTTTTGATAATTTTTGAGACTATATCGGCCTTGGCAAGACGGCTTTCTATAGCACTTAGCAGTTCTTCTTCTTCAAAAGGTTTGGTAAGATAATCATCTGCTCCCAAATCCATACCTTTTCTAATTTCTTTATGTTCTGTTTTTGCAGACAAAAATATAAAGGGGATATGATTGGTGTTTATATCATAAGATAATGCCTCTAATACTCCATATCCATCTATTTCGGGCATCATAATATCGCATACAATAATATCGGGTTTTTCTTCTTTTGCTTTATGGATGCCTAATTTGCCATTTGGTGAGGTAATAACCTTGTAATTAGAAAGCTCTAAGAGTTCTGCTGTGTTTTCTCTAAGCGCTGTGTCATCTTCTATTAAAAGAATAGTCTTCATGATTTGCAGGTATTTATGGGTACTGTAACAATAAAGGTAGAACCTTTGTTTTCTTTACTTGTAAAAGTAATACTCCCTCCAAGGTTTTCCAAATGACTCTTTACTATATTTAAACCAATACCTGTACCTTGGTCCAGCAATGCATTTTCTGCCCTAAAATACCTTTTAAATATAAAATTTTGTTCTTTTTCAGGAATCCCCCTGCCCTGATCTATAATTTTTACGGTAAGGATACTATCTTTATAAGATACCTGCAAATCTATAGTAGTATGCTCTCCAGAGTATTTGATCGCATTATTAATAAGGTTGGATAGTACAAGTTCCAAAATTTTTTCGTCAAACTCTATTACATAATCATCAATATCTTTGGGATAATTTATACGTTGCCCGTCTTTAAGCAGCATATTGGCATCATAAACTACTTCGTTAATCACTTTACTTAATGGAAATTGGCTAAATTTATAGGTTACCTTACCGGTCTCCAGACGTTCTATCGATAAAAAATCGTTGAGTATATTATCCAGATATTTTACTTTGTTTTTTATAGTATTAAGGTGTTTTTCCCTCTTTTCTTGCTGTTCTGTTTGGTTATATTTTCCTGCAAGTGTTGCAGAGGTAAGAATACCACTTAAAGGAGTTTTAAACTCGTGGGAAACGAGAGATAAAAATTTTGTTTTTAACTCATTAAGATCTCTCTCCTTTTTTAAAGATTCGTTTGTTTTTGCTTCTGCCTCCATACGAAGGCTTACTTCTTCTTTTAATTCTTGTATGGTATGGTGTAATTTTTTTGTGCGATCCTCAATCTTTTGTTCTAGCTTGGCATTCAAATCCTGTATTTGTTTTTCTTGCTCTTTACGAAACGTAATATCAATAACCAAAGCCATTACATAACTATTGCCATAAATTGCAAATGGATTTAACCCTGCTTCTACAGGAAAAACAGTTCCGTCTTTTCGAACTCCAAAAAGATCGCGTCCTTTTCCCATATTTCGTTTTTCGCTATGGTTTACAAAACCTTCAAAATGGCTTTTATGGTTATGGTGATATTTTTGAGGAATCAGGATATTTAAGTGCTTCCCTTTTAGCTCATCTTCTTCATACCCAAAAATAGTGTTAGCAGATCCATTGGTAGCAACTATAACCTGATCTTCATTTACAACGATAATACCTTCTGAAATGGCTTCAGAAAGCAATTTGAAAATATTATTCTCTTTTTCGAAAACTTTCATTCTCCAAAAATAAGGATTTTGATTTGTTAACACTACTGATAAATATCATAAAAAACCTCATTGTAGCTGCCTAAATTTATCCTAAATAATCTATAAATTATTATACGATGAGCACTTCAAAAAATATGGGAATCGAATTTTATCAACATCTGGGCAAGTTATTTTATGCTATTGCTGCTGCGGATAAAGTAGTTCGAAAATCTGAATACGATTCTTTACGAAAAATTGTGAAATCTGAATGGATAAAAACCGGTACTACAGAAGATGATTTTGGAGTAAATGCGACCTACCAGATAGAAATTGTTTTTGATTGGCTGGATTATGAGGAAGAATTAAATGCTGATGAATGTTTTGAACAATTTGAAATGTATTATAAAGAAAATACATCTGTTTTTACCGATAGCCTGAAAGACCTGATTTGGGACACTGCCAACACTATTGCAGGTGCTTTTTCAGGAAAAAACAAATCCGAATTAATGATGCTGGGGCGATTAAAACTGGTTTTTGAAAAACAATGATTAATTCTATGTATTTATTATGGAGTTTATTGATTATTATAAAGTTTTAGAGGTTTCTAAAAAAGCTTCGCAAGAGGATATCAAAAAAGCATATCGAAAATTGGCGAGAAAATATCATCCCGATCTTAATCCAAATGATAAAAAAGCAGAGCAAAAATTTAAAGATATTAATGAGGCTAATGAGGTTTTGAGCAATCCCGAAAATCGGAAAAAATATGACCGGTACGGGAAAGACTGGAAACATGCAGAAGAATTTGAAAAAGCCAGACAATCACAACAATCCTACAAAAGACCTGAAAACCAGCAACAATACAATGATTTTTCAGAAAGTGATTTTTCTGATTTTTTTGAAAACATGTTTGGATCTTCGGGCAGGAGCTATAAAAGCAACCAGGTAAAATACAGGGGCGAAGATTATAATGCAGAGCTACATCTCAACCTGTTAGACGTGTACACAACACATAAAAGAACTCTTGCCATCAATAACAAAAATATTAGAATTACTATTCCTGCAGGGGTAGAAAACGGGCAAACCATAAAAATTAAAAATCATGGCGGGCAAGGATTAGGGGGCGGCCCAAATGGAGATTTGTACCTTACATTTGTTATTGAAAACAATACAGCTTTTAAAAGAGATAAAAGCGACCTGTACTTAAACAAAAGCATTGATATCTACACTGCGGTTTTGGGTGGGGATATCACTATAGATACTCTGGACGGAAAAGTAAAACTAAACGTTAAACCAGAAACCCAAAATGGCTCCAAAGTAAAACTAAAAGGAAAAGGGTTTCCTGTATATAAAAAGGAAGGGGCTTTTGGAGATCTTTTTATTACGTATATTATTGAAACCCCTAAAAACCTTTCTTCAAAACAAAAAGAATTATTTAGAGAACTATCTAAACTTTAAATACACAACAATGACCAAGAAGCATCTTATACCAATGATAGAATTTTGTAATCATCATGAAATAGAATTTTCATTTATTGATTCTTTACACGAATTTGGATTAATAGAAACCATTACAGAACAAGATACTATTTTTTTGAACTCTGAAGAACTGCCAAAAATTGAGCAAATTTTACTTTTCAATAAAGAATTAGAAATCAATCTTGAAGGTATAGAAGTAATCATGCGCTTACTGGATCGGGTTCAAAAAATTCAATACGAAATGAACATCTTAAAAAACAGATTAGGCTTATATGAAAATCTATAGACCAACATTTATTCCCTCTTTTAAGTGATTATTATCATATTTTTTGATGTTTTTACTACCTATTTTTATGTCTGCCAAAAACAAATGTATGAAAACCCTAATCACCTGTTTTATGTTCATAAGTTTTATTTCTTGTAAAAAAGAAATTACTCCTAAACAACCTTTGGAGCAAAAACAAACAGAATCCAAGCAAATTATTGAAGAAGAAACAACAGGGACCTCCTCTTTTTTTTCTGAAGAAAATCTGGAATTGAATCAAGAAAAAACCAAATCCATCAAAAAAGAACGGTTGATAAAAGCTGAAGATGATAAAGCTCAATTGAAGGAATTAATTATTTCTAAAAGTTTTTTTAAAGAAGAAGATTTATATATTCTGGATTATCGATATCCCTATCTTAATGAAAAAATAGATCCTAATTATGCGGTATTTAATAACTTTATTACAGAAAATTACCTGAATATTGAAAAAACCGAAAATCAAATCCTTGAAGATAAAGAGTTATTATGCGATACTTTAAAAATTAACAGGTTCAGGGACAAAAGAACTATTGATTATAAAATTTATAGTGCAAAAAACGACCTTATAAGTGTGGTACTCTACAATGAAAACTACTATTCGGGTATGCTACATTCTACCTACCTGTTTGATTGTGTAAACTTTGATCTTAAAAAGCATGATTTTATTTATTTTGATGATTTTTTTGAAAAAGGATCAGAAGATGAAGTGTTTGTAACCATAAATACCATCATAATGGAAGGCATTGGCTCTGGAGAATTATTTTATGATTGTTGGGAGTTGTCCAAAGGCGATTTTAAAGCGTACAAAAACAATTTTGTGATAAACGACAATACGGTAGAGTTTTATTTTGATGATTGTATTATTTGCCCATCTTATACAGGCACCTACTCTATCGAGATCCCGATTAAAGATATTATGCATCTTATTAAAAAATATAACGATAAACCAAAAATAAGTTAAGAGTTATTGTTTATCAAAGTTTATTTTGAAATCAAAATATTTTTTTTTTCAGAAACCACATTTTGTTAAACTCCCCCAAGATTGTCAATCTAGCTTACAAGATACATTTTTGCCATAAGAAAGATCTAAAAAAGCCAATACTTTATCTTATTTTAGAGCCTCATTAATAATACCTGATATACTTAAAAACATTAAATGCGAACAAATGAAAAATAGTTTTAGCAACATCATCGATTCAGAAACACCGGTATTGGTAGATTTTTTTGCAGAATGGTGCGGTCCTTGCAAAATGCTTGCCCCTATTTTAAAACAGGTTAAAGAGGAATTGGGAGACCGTGTTAAAGTTATAAAAATAGATGTCGATAAAAATCAGCCTTTGGCTGCAAAATATCAGGTTCGGGGGGTTCCTACCATGATTTTATTTAAAGAGGGGAAACAACTTTGGAGGCAATCCGGGGTATTACAAAAAAATGACCTTATAAGCATTATAAATTCGAATCGTTAGTTATGATATTTGCTAAGTATATAGATCATACACTACTAAAGGCCAATGCAACCGTTAACGACATAAAAAAGCTTTGTACCGAAGCAAAAGACCATGCCTTTTATGCGGTTTGTATAAATAGTTATTATGTAGGTTTGGCAGCCAGTGAATTAAGAAATACCGATATCAAAATTGCCGCTGTAGCAGGGTTTCCTCTGGGTACTATGTCTTATAAAACAAAAGTTTATGAAGCACAGCAATGTATAGACGATGGCGCTGATGAGATTGACATGGTTCTTAATATTGGATTATTAAAATCCGGATATTATAAAATAGTAGAAGATGAAATAAAGAGCATCAAAAATGCTATTGGAGAAAATATCTTAAAGGTAATTTTTGAAAACTGTTATCTTACTGATGAAGAAAAGAAAATTGCTTGTAGATTATCTATAAATGCTGGTGCAGATTTTATAAAAACATCTACAGGTTTTGGGACCGGTGGTGCTACTTTGCAGGATGTAAAACTCATGAAAAACGAAGTGAAAAACAATATACAAATAAAAGCCTCTGGCGGAATTAAAGACACAGAAACCACTAAACAATATATCGACTTAGGGGTTTCCAGAATAGGAACCTCATCCGGGATTGCCATAGTTACTTCTAAATAAAAATTAATACAGAGCAAGTTCACAAGGTACATCTCCCGAAAATATATTTTGTTTTCATGGCAAACCTCATAAAATTAAGCTCTACAATATAGATTAAATGAGCATACATATTGCAGCAAAAAAAGGAGAAATTGCAGAAACGGTACTACTGCCCGGTGATCCTGTTCGGGCCAAATGGATTGCAGAAACTTTTCTTGACCATCCGGTTTGTTATACCAAAATAAGGGGGATGCTTGGGTATACTGGCAGCTATAAAGGCAAACCTGTATCTGTACAAGGAACAGGTATGGGGATTCCATCTGCCCTAATTTATTGCCATGAACTCATTAAAGATTATGGGGTTAAAAATTTAATCCGGGTAGGTTCTGCCGGATCTTACCAAAAAGACATTAAAATAAGAGATATTGTTATTGCTATGGCAGCATCTTCTACCTCTAATATCAATAATATCCGATTTCTTAATTCGGATTACGCTCCTACAGCAGACTTTGATTTGTTCATGAAAGCCGTACAATATTCAAGAGATAATAACATACCTGTCAAAGCCGGAAATGTTTTATCTTCAGATCAATTCTACGAGGATGATCCCGATTCATATAAACAATGGGCAGAATTTGGGGTGCTTTGTGTAGAAATGGAAACCGCAGGGTTATATACTATTGCGGCAAAATACAATGTTAAGGCTCTTTCTGTTTTAACCATATCAGATTCATTAGTCACAAAAGAAAAAACATCCTCAGAAGAAAGAGAATCTACCTTTACTAAAATGGTCGAAATTGCCTTAGGGACTCTATAAACCTGAGTTCGGTGTAAGAAAATTTACATCAGTCAGATTTTTGATAGAAAATTGTACTTCGGCAAAACTCAGCATAACTATCGAAGACAAGTAAATTTTAAACCAAAAGCTTTGTCCTCTTGAGCTTGTCGAAAGAGCGATACAATTTTTCTTCGTTACCCCATGAAAAACCACTAAATTTGACGACTTTTTTAAACCAAATTTTTAGATCGAACTCACGTTTTTTGGTAGTATATAATTTTAAATGTATAAGCTTTACAAGGATATTAAACCTAATCCTATACCCTTGTAAAGTCTTATATACATCTGTTTAACTTTGAAATATCTGTCTGATTATATTTTAAATGTAATCACAGGTATGTTTGCATGATTTGCAATATCCTCTCCTATACTTCCATTAAAGAAATGTGCCAACCCTCGTCGACCATGGGTAGGGATTGCTATACAATCTGCTTTTATCTTATTACAATAGTTAAATACACCACTTTCTACACTATAATCATTATAATATACCACTTTGTCATACATTTCAAGGCTTCCTTCGTCTGCTTTAAAAAGAAATTCTTTTACTCGTTCTTCTATCTGGTCAGAGCTTCTGAATTGCTCTCCGGGCAGATTAACATATAATAAATGTATAGTGGCTTTTAAAGAGTTAAATAATTTTTTTGCATTGTGATATGCTCTGATATTTTCAATCTTAAAATCACTGGCAAAAACTACTTTATCTATTGCAAAATTATCTACAGGGCTTTTTATCACCAATACAGGAATATCTGATGTTCGCACTACCTTTTCTGTATTAGAACCAATAAACACTTCTTCTCTTAAGCCACTAACCCCATGAGATCCCATAATAATAAGGTCTGCTTCTTTTTCATGGGCTACCTCATTAATTTCGCTAAAAATCTTATAATTCTGTACCGTTTCGGTAATCTGAATTCCTTTCAAATATTCTTTATCCAAAAAAGTGCTGAACCTTTTTTCGGCAAGTTTCATATAATACATTGCTTCTGTTGCCTCTTGAGTTTCATCTTTTATTAATACAGCTTCAGATAATCCCAACATGTGCAATACTATAATTTCGGCATTTTGTTGTTTTGCCAATATTGCAGCGGCTTTTAATGCATATTCTGAGTATTCAGAAAAGTCTATTGGTACAAGAATTTTTTTCATATTTAACTGTTTTTATACTATCAAAATTAGGGGGTTTTCAGCCTTTTTAAAATGATAATTATCATATCCATACCCTTCTTTATAAAAACAACATAATTATAGTATCTTTCTTTTTTATAAAATAGTATGCTAAAACATTACAAAATTACCGTAACAGGAAAAGTACAGGGAGTATGGTATAGACAGAGCACCCTAAACCAAGCTAAAGGACTTAATATTAAAGGATTTGTAAAAAACCTGGATAATGGAGAGGTATATATAGAAGCAGAAGCTCCTGAAGAACAACTAAAAATTTTGTTAGACTGGTGTGCCAAAGGCCCCGAATTTGCAAGAGTAGATGCGGTTTCTTTTAAAGAAAGTAGTTTAGAGTACTTTGACGATTTTGAGGTTTTGCGTTAAATACATTTTATCATAAGTATGGCATACTATATAGCGCCAATGAGATGTATAAAAAATAATGTAAAAATTAAGAAAGCGTAAAAAAATGAACACCATATATAAAATAGCAGGAATCATACTAGTACTAATCGTAGCATGCAGTTGTGGCAAGGCTACTACAAAAACAAATCTCCCGGACAGGATTATCTGGTATTTTCCGCCAACAGACTTTAATACCCGTATGTTCTATGGTCCCGTAAAAAAGAGTGAAGAGATAATGTATTATGCCACAAAAGATGCAAATGGGCAAGTCGTTAAAATAGATAAAAAATACTATGATACAGGACAAATTTTCCCCCATAATTTTAGTATAGAATTTGATTCTATTGGACGAAGAAAGGAATTTGTTACTTATTCTCCTAAAGCAGGAAGAAAGAATAGAGGCAAACCAATTAATGAGGATCAATATGGTTTTGTTTATGATTACGATAAGAAAGGACGGGAAATAAAAAGTAAAACAATTTATAATAATTCAAAAAGTGTATGGTACAGTACGGCAATGCTAGATAAACATTATAATGATGTTGGTAATAATGATTATGAAAGAGTAATCCGATATGATTCTGATGGTGAAAACATTTGGGTTATAGATAGTAGTGCTTATAAATATAATGAGAAAGGATTAATGATAGATTCAGAGTTCTATATGAGAGATAGTGAGGATGATCCTTTAATACAAGAACGTGCTTTTGGCGAAGAGCCTATGACAGTCAAGGTAGAGTAGTAAAAAAGGAGGTACACATCATTATTTTTATAAAGATAGTGTACTGTACCGAGAAACCAGAGAGTTGTTTGGCAGGACAAATGAGTATATATATTATCCTAATGGAGTATACAAATCTGCCAAGTTAAGGACTACCCTAATTACCGGGGATTTTGAGTTTTTAGAAACCGGGGATATTACTACCTACAATAGTCAAAAAGTAGCAGACTACTACGAATTTGATGCGTATGGCAATTGGACCAAACGAATACGGTATAAAGAAAATGGGGAGCCCCAAAGTTATACAGAACGCAAAATAGAATACTACAAATAAAAAGATAAACGATGCCATTCATAGTTAAAAGTCATCCTTGATATACTAAAGGCTGTTAAAATTATTATAGGGTTGATTCTATTTTGTGTAGGGGAAAATCAAATCCTCCGACTTTATGTTTTTCCTAAAGGAAAACATAAAGCCACCTCCCTTTGTCCAAAGGGAGGAGCTTTTTATTAGGATATACTTATAAAAGCTCTCCCTTTTAAGTAAAAAGGGAGAATGAATTGTACACTTTTAAAAAGTGTACAAGAAAGAGGGATTTGCGAACACGTTTTAGTTTTACAAAAAACAACCCCCTGGGGTAACTACTCCCAAGGGGTCTATATTGAAACTTAATTGTATTAACACAAACTCAACTTATACTAATTATGATAGTTTCAATGTATTGTTATACTGTATTATCAATTACCGATAATACATAACTTATAAAATACTTCCTGTTCTTAAATTCGCGGATAAAAGTACTTTTATAAGTCATTTCAAAACATGACAAATATCATTTTACATATATACTTAACATCTATTTAACGATAAAATGTTGCTTCTAACCGTGTTCATTTTTTGCTTTATACGGCATTTTATAATTAATTTGATATAACATGAGTTTGATCGTAAGAATTTAGTTTAAAATTCTAGATATATGGTTTCATTTCTTGTTTGCGCTTTTTAAGTTGTTTTTCTAAATCCTCTAAAGTTTCTTTAAATGCCATCTCAAAATTTTTCTCATTAGAGCTAGCATATATTTTTGGCCCGGGCAAACTTAATTCTACATCACAGATTTTACCTTCTCCTTTTGGATCATTTTCTTTCTTAAAAAACACATCGGCCCTGATTATCCAATCATATTTTTTAAATAGTTTTTCTAGTTTTTTTTGCACATAATCTTCCATCGTTTCACTAGTCGGCATTTGTACAAATTGAATATTGATTTGCATTTGTTTGTTATGTTTTATAATTGTTAAATCTATATTGCTCTGTATTAGCAATAAATCTTACTTGTTTTTGGAGCTTTATTAAAGGCTATATTTTGATCTAATCCCTATGCTAAAATAAAGACTGTCTTCTTTTTTAAATATGATAAATATCATTCCGAAAATCCGTCTTTTCAACGAAATTCGATAAAAATATGTTGGCATGTCTAAATATATATTATGGACGTTTTTTGCTATTGTTTTTATATCTTGTACGGATAAAGAAGAAAAAACGCTTCCTACAGTAACAAACATCACAGAATTGGTATATTCATCGGTTACTGTACAGCCAGACAGTTTATATCAGGTCTATGCTTCTGTACATGGTATTCTGGATAAAAACTTTGTAGAAGAAGGGGATATCGTTCAAAAAGGAACTCCATTACTTCAGATCATAAATAGTAACCCTAAGTTACATTCAGATAATGCTAAGTTATCGTTAGAACTTGCTCAAAAAAACTATAATGGCAGTGCGGCAATCCTAAGTAGTATAGAAGAAGAAATAAAATCCGCAACTCTTAAAATGATTAATGATTCTATACATTATTGCCGTCAGAAAAATCTATGGAGTCAACAAATAGGTTCAAAAACAGAATATGATACTAAAAAACTTACCTATGAACTTTCTGTAAATTCTTTAAGTCTGTTAAAAAACAAATATAACAGAACCAAAGATGAACTTAGTACTCAATTACAACAGGCAAAAAACAATTATAAAACTTCGGTAATAACTACCAAAGATTTTACCATTAATAGTAAGATTACTGGTAAAGTATATGGTTTGTATAAGAATCCCGGAGAGATTGTAAATACTTTAGAACCTATTGCAGCAGTTGGTAATGCTACTGTTTTTGTTATCGAAATGCTAGTGGATGAAGTAGATATTGTAAAAATCAAAGAGAATCAAAAAACTATAATAACTCTGGATGCATATAATAAAGAGGTATTTACTGCAAAAGTGAATAAAATATACCCAAAAAAGGATGAACGCAATCAAACCTTTATCGTTGAAGCCCTTTTTGATAAAAGCCCAAAGGTATTGTATCCCGGATTATCCGGAGAGGCAAATATCATCATAGATCAAAAAAAAGAAGTGCTAACGATACCTAAAGAATACCTGATTGATAATACTAAAGTAAAAACTGAAAAAGGAACAGTAGAAATTGCTGTTGGGCTTCAGAGTATGGATACTGTAGAAATTTTATCAGGAATTACAAAAGATACCTGGATTTATAAACCTAAACATTGATTAACTGGAAAGTCATATTAAACATTGCCAGAACGCATCTGGTTACCAAAACCAAACAAACAGCAATAGCTGCTTTGGGTGTGACTTTTGGCATTGGAGCGTATATTACCCTGGTTTGTTTTATGACCGGGCTGAATAAGATGCTGGATGATTTGATCCTTAATCAAACACCACATATTCATATTTTTAATGAGATTGAACCTTCAAAAAAACAGCCTGTAGATTTATATGATGAATTTCAAAATACATTTAATATAGTACATTCTATTAAACCAAAGCAAAGTCAAAAAAGAATTCATAATGCGCTTCCTATCCTTAATTATCTTAATAAAGATACTCGGGTTAGAGCAGCAATACCACAGATTAAATCACAAATATTTTATATCGCAGGATCTATTGAACTGGGAGGTAATCTAACAGGGGTTGATGTTATAAAAGAAGTCGAGTTTTTTAATTTCAAGGATTATATTATAAAAGGAACTTCTCGGGATTTGCAGCGTAATGATAATGGTATTTTGCTAGGTGCGGGTGTTGCCAAAAAAATGTCTCTTGATGTGGGTGACAGGGTACAAATCAGTACCATAAAGGGAGATATTTTTCCGTTAAAAATTGTAGGAATATATCAAAGTGGGATTGCTGATATAGACAATGTTCAAAGTTTTGCCAATATTAGAACTGTACAGCGTATTCTGGGCGAAGCAGAAAATTATATTACCGATATCCATGTAAAACTTCATGATATCGAACAAGCAGTTACATTAGCTGAAAAAGTTGAGCAACAGTTTCAATTGAAAGCAATTGATCTTAATACTGCCAATGCACAATTTGAAACAGGAACTACGATTAGAAATTTAATAACCTATGCTGTTTCTATAACACTATTGATAGTAGCAGGTTTTGGTATTTACAATATTTTAAATATGCTTATTTACGAAAAAATGAATGATATCGCTATTCTAAAGGCGATAGGTTTTTCAGGTAATGATGTACAATTAATTTTTATGAGCCAAGCTATAATCATTGGGGTCATCGGAGGGGTTTTGGGCTTATTAATTGGATTTGGTTTATCTCATTTAATTGACAGCTTACCTTTTAAAACAGAGGCATTACCAACAATTTCTACCTACCCCATTAATCATAATCCCTGGTTTTATGTTATTGGTATTACATTCGCTATGATTTCAACTTTTCTGGCTGGTTATTTACCTTCTCAGAAAGCAAAAAAAATAGATCCTGTACGTATAATAAGAGGTCAATGAAAACAGTTCTAGAAGCCAAAAACATCAATAAGTATTTTAAAAAACCTGTACTTTTTCATGTATTAAAAGATATTTCTTTTAAGATAAGCCAAGGAGAATTTACCTCTATCATGGGCAAATCCGGGTGTGGCAAATCTACTTTGCTGTATATCTTATCTACTATGGATACCGATTATGAAGGAGGCTTATATCTTAACAATGAGCTCATCACAGGGCAGAAAAGAGAGAAGCTCTCCTATATCCGAAATAAGCATATAGGATTTGTATTTCAGTTTCATTATTTGTTGTCTGAATTTTCGGTATTAGAAAATGTAATGCTTCCTGCCAAAAAACTAGCAGAAAAATCTATTGAAGAAATAGAGCATGATGCTATGAGGAAGCTTCATATTCTTAACATTGATCACCTTGCCAAAAAAAGAGCCTCACAAATATCGGGTGGAGAAAAGCAACGGGTTGCTATTGCAAGAGCTTTAATAAATAATCCCACTATCATTATGGGCGATGAACCCACAGGAAACCTGGATAGTTATAATTCTGAAAATGTTTTCAATGTTTTTAAGCAATTAAGCGAGGAAGAAGGGTTATCCCTTCTTGTAGTAACTCATGATACCGATTTTGCAAATAAAACCGATCGAATTATCGAAATGGGGGATGGTAGAATTATAAGTTAATTATGTTGTAATGTAAAAACGATCTAAAAATGATATTTATGATAATTGGAAGTATAATAACCTTACTATTTATAATAGCTATCATAGGAATAGCATCGTTTCATACTTCTGTAAAAAAAGAAAAAACACTACTGTTTCATCCAAATAAAGAGGTAAATAAAAAGATCACTCCAGAAGACTTGGATGATTTACCGGATCTGATGAAAAATTACCTTAGTAAAGTCAATATTGTGGGAAAACCGAAATACTGCAATGCTGTTTTTACCCAAAAAGGAGAGATCATAACAGGGTCGAAAAAAAAGTGGTTACCATTTTCTGCCACGCAATACATGTCTTCTAATAACTTTGGATTTATCTGGAAAGCAAAAGCATTACCTATGCTAATAAGGGATAAATATACTAATGGTAAAGGTGAAGTGAAGGTAAGTCTATTGGGATTGAAAAATGTAGTTCTGTTTTCGGGTCAAAAAGTAGATCAAAGTTCATTAGGACGATATTTGGGAGAACTTATTTGGTTTCCGATAGGTTTTCTAAACCCTGATATCTCTTGGAAAACTATAGATTACAGAACAATAAAGGCTACCATCATAAACGATAATCATACGCTTGAAGGCTTTTTTATATTTAACCAAAATGGGATGATAGATCGTTTTAAAACCAAAAGATACCGAGATACAGAACTAGAAGATTTTATTGGAGAAGCAGGAGAATACCAAGATTATAATGGATTATTAATACCAAATACAATGACTGCAATCTGGGATCTTAAAAATGGAAAGCAAAAGTATTTTAAAGCGACTATTCTTAATTACAAATTAATGTGATAGTGCCTAATACCCTACTTTATTTTTTAAAGATGGTACTTCCCATTTGATAATCTCTTTTAAAAACTCATCTACCTTTTCTACAATAAGTTTTTCGGTTATAGATTCTGGAGTATGAGTCCCAAGTTCTATTACATTATTTTCTTGTGGAGAATTTTCTACCTCAGGAAATAGCATCGCTATATAGATATCCCCATTATAAGATTGCGAAAAAATTAAGGTTCCTCCCGATAAAAATTGATATGCAGGTATAAGGTTAGTACAGTCCATTAATCCCGGAGGAAAAGAATCAAATGTAATGTTTACAGCTTCATTATTATGTATCCAGCTTAATTCTTGCACCTTCCACCCTATATCATACTGTTTTACTATCTCATGCAGTGTTTTAAGAAGAACATCTTTGGTTTTGTTTTTCCATAGCATTCTCTTATCTACCACTGTTTTTATAGAGTTTTTATAATCTGTAACCCGTTCTTCTAAATGTTCAATTTTCATTACTATTATTTTTAACCGATTTTTCTTTTTCCAATTTTTTAAAATACCCCCTGAATAAAAAATTATGTTTTAAAGCTTCCATATTTTCATTAAAACGATGGGTACTTTCTTTTATATTATTCATTGTAGAATCTATATTCTTAACCAAAATTGAATCTGTTGCCAAATAATGCAATGCTCCTTTTCCTTCCTTTATATTGCTTACTGTCGAGTTAAGGTTTTTTGTTAATTGCTCGATATTTATGCTCGATTGTTCCAGATTATTAATAACTGTTTTTACTTTTTGTGCAGATATGCTATCCTTTAATAAAATCCCAATAACACTTTCGTTTTGATTAATAGAGGATACTATATTCTTTATTTCTGCAATGGTTTGTGATGCTCCTGCACTTGCATTTTTAAGTTGATAAATGGTTTGTTTTAGATCTTGTGCCATAATAGAATCATTAATAAGCAGTCCTATCGTACCATTTCCCTGAGTGATTTTTGTGGTAATTTTTAATAGATCTGCAGTAAGTAATGCTGCATTTTCATTAGTAACATTAAGAGTAGTTAACATATCATCGGTTCCTATTTTACTATAGGATTTAATAGTGTCTCCAGAAATTACTACTGGTTTTTTATTTTCCCTAGGAATAATATTTACAATCATATTACCAACCAAACCATCTGTCCCGATAGTTGCGACTGCATCTTTTTTAATATGTTTTGCTATGTTGCCTTTTATCAACATTTCTACTATAATTTGAGAATCCTCTAACATTATAATTTTATTTACCGTTCCCACATTTACCCCGGAGTATCTAACATTGTTCCCTGTTTCTAAACCATTTACATTAGTAAACTGTGTCATGATTCTAACATTGGTCCCAAAAAGATTTTGTCGATTTCCTATGGCGTATAATGCAACAACAAGTAGTAATGTGCCAACTACTACAAATACACCTAACTTCAATTTTTGGGATGCTGCCTTTTTCATAATGCTTTTCTTTAGTTTTATTTGTTCCTTAATGTTTAAAAAATGCTTTTACCTGCGGGTCTTTAGATTGGGCCAACTCTTGATATGTGCCCTCTGCATAATTAATCCCATCTACTAACAAAATAATCCTGTTAGAAATTACTCTGGCACAATCTACATCGTGTGTAATAATCAATGAAGATGTCTCGTACTTTTTTTGTATACTGCGCATTAATTGAATAATTTCTTTAGCAGTTATTGGATCTAATCCAGTAGTTGGTTCATCATAAAGGATTATTTTAGGTTTTAAGATAAGTGCTCTTGCCAATGCTACTCTTCGTTGCATTCCGCCAGAAAGTTCGGCTGGCATTAGATCTATTGCATTTGCTAAACCTACATTTGCTAAAGCCTCTTTAATTAGTACCTCTGTATTTTCGGTCATATTTAATTTACTCTTATGCCTACGCAAAGGAAATTCTAAATTTTCGCGTACCGTCATAGAGTCATACAAAGCACTTCCTTGAAACAAAAAACCAATCTCGGTTCGAAGCAGATCAAGTTCTGTTTGTCCTAAAACTGTAATATCTTGTCCTTTTATCTTAATACTGCCACTATCTGCTTGAATTAATCCTACTAAACATTTAATCATTACAGATTTTCCAGATCCTGATTTACCCATTATTACCAGATTTTCTCCTTTAGACAGTTGTAAATTGAAGCCATTAAGAACTGCTTTGTCTCCAAAACTTTTTCTAAGATCTTTAATCTCTAAAACAAATCTATTGGTATTTCTATCTGCTTCTATCAAGTGTATGTGTATTTAACATTAGGGTTCTTTTTCATTTAAAAAAATATATCTGCCAAAAAAACTGCTATAAAATCTATTACAAATAATAACATCGATGTATAGACAACTGCAGAGTTGGATGCTTCTCCAACTCCTGCGGTTCCTTTTTTGCAATAATATCCTTTATAACATCCTACCAAACCTATAGCATAACCAAAAAAGAAAGATTTTAGGGTTGCAGGAACAACATCACTATACTCTATGGCATCAAAAACCTGGTTAAAATAAAGTTGATAGGATACCGATCCTTTTAGGTTTTCGATAATTGCAGATCCTAAAAGAGCAATTGCATCTCCAAAAATGATCAATATCGGAAGCATTAATGTAGTTGCTGAAATACGGGTAACTACCAGATATTTAAAGGGATTGGTACCCGATACCTCCATTGCATCAATTTGTTCTGTTACCCGCATAGAACCAAGTTCTGCTCCTATACCCGAACCTATACGCCCAGCACAAATTAAAGCTGTAATAACTGGTCCTATTTCTCTTACAATAGATATCCCTACCATAGATGGCATCCAGGATTCTGCTCCAAACTCCATTAAAGTAGGGCGGGATTGAAGCGTAAAGACCAATCCCAAAATAAAACCAGTGACTCCTACCAAAAGTAAAGAACGATTACCTATATGGTAACATTGCCGAAGTAATTCCTGAAACTCAAAAGGCTTTGTAAAGACTTCTTTAAAAAACCGTATTGAGAAATATGACAAATCCCCTATCTCTGTAAAAAAAGCTTTAGTTCTTTTAATGATTTGTAGCGATTGTGTCATAAAGATTATAAATCAGTGTTTTATCAAAGATATAAGCAGCTTTCTCGAATAAAAATGATATAAATCAGCTATTTAGCGTAAAACAGGTAATGAGTATATCGTCTTTTTTAGCTTTGAAATCAAAATTTAGAGAATACACTAATAATACCTATTGCCAAAATCAGAAATAACACAAATCTCCTGAATTGTTCCTGGGATATTTTATTCAGGATTTTTTTTCCAATCCATGTTCCCAAAATACTTACAACAATCAAAACAGGAATCAGATACAAATCATGTTGATGTATATATCCATTAAAATAATACACTACCGTTCTGCTAAAATCCACTCCTAAATCAATTACTGCCGAGGTGGCTATAAATTTATTTTTATCCATTTTAAAAGCTGCCATAGTAATGCCCCGAATTGCGCCCCCAGTACCTAATACTCCCGCACTTAACCCGGATAACGCCCCGCCTAAAATTGCATTTTTAGTATTAGGTTGCACTTTAAGCTCTTTAAAAACAAGAAACAACAAGCTTAATCCTATCAAAAAAAAACCTAAAACGTAGGTCAGAATTTTTGGATCTAAATATTTACTGTAATAAGCTCCTACAGAGACAAAAATTATTGCTGGTATTCCCAAAGCTAATACTACTTTCTTATCTAATCCTTTTTTAAAAAATGCAATTTTGGTTACGTTACTGGATAAATGAAACAAAGCGGTTACTCCTAAAACAGATTGAAAATCCAAAAAGAAATTAGCAATAGGAACAAAGTATACAGAAGAGCCAAACCCCCCAACGGTACCCAATATTTCTGATAATATAGAGAGAATAACAAAAACAGGAAGGTATTTAGATAGCATAAGGTATGGTATGAAATAGCATCAAATATATCTTATCCTAATGTTTCATATTATGATATATATCAACCCTACTAATTTGACAAGCATATTATAATTACAATTCTAAACTAACTTAAATAGAATATTTTATATTTACTGAAAACTTACTTTATGTCCTCCCAATTCCGTCTGGATCGCGCATATAAAAATGCTAAAATAATTCCTTTTAACGACAGTTCTAAGTTTGTATTATTTAGTGACTGTCATCGTGGGGACAATAGTTTTGCAGATGATTTTGCTAATAATCGAAATATATATTTTCATGCTCTTAAATATTATTTTAACGAAGGTTTTACGTATTGTGAACTTGGGGATGGTGATGAGCTTTGGGAAAACCTTAATTTTGAAACTATTTTTAGGGCACATAAAAATGTGTATGAATTGCTTCAGCTCTTTTACCTAGAGAATCGATTAGAAATGATATGGGGCAATCATGACATGGTGTACCGTGACCCCAAATATGTACAGAAAAATTTAAGCTCGTATCTTGATCATAAAACCGGAAAAGAAGTCCCTCTTTTTCCTAATATAAAATACCATGAGGCTATTGTTTTAAAACATCAGGATACAGAACAGGAAATCTTCTTGCTCCATGGTCATCAAGCTGATTTTATGAATTATATAGGATGGAGGATAAACCGATTTTTGGTACGGATTTTATGGAAGCCTTTGCAAGTGGTTGGAATTGCAGATCCTACCAGCCCGGCAAAAAATTATAAAGAAACTATACGAATAGAGCGAAGGATAAAAAAATGGATCATCCGTAACAAGAATAAATTCACGATAATTGGTCATACCCACAGACCCAGATTTCCTGAAGCGGGAGAACTAGCTTTATTTAATGATGGTAGTTGTGTGCATCCAAGATCTATTACAGGTATGGAAATAGAGAGTGGTAATATAACCCTAATTAAATGGCAAATCTCCACTACAGAAGACGGGACATTAAAAATTATACGAGTTATTTTGGAAGGTCCTCAAAAAACAACAGACTTTATTACTTAATAAAAATGTTAACTTATATTAAGTACTTCTTCAATCTGCGGAGCATACTTTTTTATAGTCATTTCTACTCCGGATTTAAGAGTCATTTGGTTTACACTGCACCCAACACATGCACCTTCTAATTGCACTTTAACGACCTTATCATCTTCAATAGATACCAGAGATATATTACCTCCATCACTTTCTAAAAATGGTCTAATTTCATCCAGAGCTTTTTCTACATTAATTCTTAATTCTTCTGAAGTCATTTTTTATTTTTTTATAGCAGAACATCCTGCCATTGTTGTTATTTTGATTGCCTCGGTAGGAGGTAAATTGTCGTTTCTGTTTACTACTTCCTGAACTACATTTTTGGTTAATTCCTCAAATGCTTTTTCTATTGGAGTTGCTGTTTGCAATGCTGCTGGTCTGCCTGCATCTCCTGCCTCCCGTATGCTTTGCACTAGAGGAATTTCTCCTAAAAACGGAATATCCAAATCTTCAGCAAGGTGCTTGGCTCCTTCTTTGCCAAAGATATAATATTTATTGTTAGGAAGCTCTTCTGGAGTAAAATATGCCATATTTTCTATAATCCCTAATACTGGTACATTAATACTATCTTGCTGAAACATAGCTACTCCTTTTCTTGCATCTGCCAGTGCTACATTTTGTGGTGTGCTTACTACTACAGCTCCTGTTATAGGCAAGGATTGCATAATAGACAAGTGTATATCTCCTGTTCCCGGAGGTAAATCAATTAACATAAAATCTAATTCGCCCCACGCTGCATCAAAAATCATTTGGTTTAATGCTTTTGCTGCCATAGGCCCCCGCCACACTACTGCTTGATTAGGTTGTGTAAAAAATCCTATAGATAAAATCTTAACTCCATAATTTTCTATAGGTTTCATTTTTGATTTACCATTTTCTTTTACAGATAGTGGTCGTTCTCTTTCTACATCAAACATAATAGGGGCAGAAGGCCCATAAATATCTGCGTCTAAAAGTCCTACTTTAAATCCCATTTTTGCTAGTGTTACTGCCAAATTAGAGGTTACTGTAGATTTACCTACACCACCTTTACCAGATGCTACTGCAATTATATTGGTTATCCCAGGGATTTGTTTCCCTTTAATTTCATTTTTTTGAGGTTGCGTTGCGGGAGCTTCGACTTTGATATTTACTTTTATTTTTGCTTTTTCATACACCTTTTCATGAATAACTTTCATTACATCTACTTCAGCACGTTTACGAATGTGCAATGCAGGAGTTGTCAACACTAGATCTACAACAACTTCATCTCCAAAGGTGATTATATTTTTTACTGCACCACTCTCTACCATATTCTTGCCTTCGCCAGCTACCGTAATAGTTTCTAATGCTTTTAATATATCTGATTTCTCTAACTTCATGGGTGTTATTTCTTTTTCAAGGTACTATGTTCGTCCAAACGGATTTAAAGGCAAAGATAGGTCGAAAAGTTAAGATTATAAAGCCTGTGAATTGAAATGATTTATAGTGGCATCGTTATTTATGATGTGCTAATATTTGTAAATTTTTCAAAAATTAGGAAATATTAGGATAAATTGTATATTTGATGATATTTGTAAATTTTTCAAAAATTAGGAAATATGATTGAAAAAGCGCCTAAATTTGAACCAGATAATGATACTTATTTTCAAATGGGAGCATTGAATGTAGAAAATAGTCTAGACAGAGATGCGTTCGCAAAAATAAATTCGAATTATTTGTTTTGGGATAAAATAAAGTATTTGAAATTTAAAAACCTAGATGCCAATGCTGCTTGGAGATACATAAAGACAAAAAGGTTTTTGAATCAGGTAACCTTATATCTTGAAGGGAAAAATAGAAGTCTATGGTTTAATTATAATATAAATGGATTTCTACAGCAAAAACTCCATTATCTAGATCATAATTTTGGAGCAGGGTTACAAAAAGAACAATTACTTTCTGAGTTAGACAAACAACAATATCTTAATAATGCATTGATGGAAGAATCTATTTTTTCATCAATGATAGAGGGAGCTACAACTACAAGAGTGCAGGCTAAGGATATGCTCAGAAAAAATAAAAATCCGAAGAATAAATCGGAGCAGATGATTCTGAACAATTATGAAACTATCCAATTTATAAGCGATCATAAAACTGAAGATATTTCTATCGAGAAACTTTATGAGGTTCATAGACTGGTCACTAAAAATACATTAGAAGAAGAAAAAGTAGGTGTTTTTAGGAAAAACAATGAGATACACGTAATGAATGAAATCACAGGAGAGATTGTTCATACCCCTCCAGACTTTAAAGCACTCAATGCTTTTATGTTGTCTTTTTGTGATTTTTTTAATACCAATCCTAAAGAAAATTTTATCCATCCAATTGTTAAAGCAAGTATTTTACATTTCTTAATAGGGTACATACACCCGTTTGTAGATGGAAATGGCAGAACTGCCCGTGCTATTTTTTACTGGTATTTGTTAAAAGAAAGATATTGGCTAGTAGAATACTTATCTATATCCAGAGTAATTATGAAAACGAAAACCCAATATGAAAAAGCTTATCTATACACAGAAATTGACGACATGGATGTTACTTATTTTATTCACTATCAAGTAAAGGTGCTTACGCAAGCTTTTGAGGACTTAAAAAATTATGTAGCCAAAAAGAAAAAAGAGGAAATCCAACTTTCTGTTTTTTACAAAGAACCAAATATTAATGAAAGACAGGCTCAATTATTATTTTGGATAAAGGAAAATAATAATCGTTATTTTTCGGTAAAAGAAGTTGAAAACATTTTTTCAATTACTAATCAAACTGCAAGAACTGATCTTGAAAGTTTGGTAGAGCGAAATATTTTGAAGAAAATAAACATCAACAAAAAAACCGCAAACTACTGGAAAGGTAATGATTTTGATAAAAAATTCTTATAATTCTTTCATCGGATCCCAAAATATCTCCTCAAAATCTATTATTTGGCTATCTACTACTTTTATACCTTCATTTTCTAATAATTGCTGCATTAGATTGGTTCCTTCAAAATGATGTTTCCCCGTGAGAAGTCCTTTTCTGTTTACAACGCGGTGTGCGGGAACATCTTCTCTACCACCACATGCGTTCATTGCCCAACCTACCATTCTTGCACTTTTGGCTGCTCCCAGGCATTTGGCAATCGCACCATAGGAAGTTACCCTACCATAAGGAATTAGTCTGACCACCTCGTATACTCTGTCAAAAAAGTTAGTTTCAGATCCTGGTTGGATATCTTTTTCTTTCTTTTTTACTCCCATGTATATATAATTCTTGCTAAGGTTATGATTACTAAAATTAACATTAATATACCCATAAAATAATTAGAATATTTTGTGATAGATGCCGTTTTCTTTTCTATTTTCAAAAAGGAAATCACATAAAAATACAGGGTAACAAAGGTGCCTGTTCCTGCTGCTATTGTAAATGCTGTGATACGCAAAGCATCGTATTCCATTTTTCCGCTTACGCTCATTCCTGCTGCTATTGCACAAAAGTATGGTATTGGCAAAACATTAAGAGCAGATATCATTACCCCTTTAAAAAAGCTTCTGGTTTCGTCATGTTTATACTCCTTGATTTTTGTTTTGTTTTGTTTTGCTTTTGCAAAAAAATAGATTGCCATAAAAAAAAAGATTACAGCTCCTGTGCGTAGTAGTATATTTTTAACAAATGGGTTAAAGAAAATATATTTTGCTAATAGAATTGCAATAAATGCTTGAAAAAGCACTACTACAGAAGCTCCAGTTGCAACAAGGATACCGTTTTTTTTTCCTCTTTCAAGACAAGTTCTGGCTACGGTCATGTTTACCAATCCGGGTGGTATTACACCTGCTAATGAGGCAAAAAATGTGACCAAAAACAGTTTAGTTGTTTCCAAAATAGCAATACTGGTTAGGCAATCTTAAAACGAATGTAAGTTATAGGTTTATTTTTTTCCAGATATTGTTTTTCATAAAAAGTTTGGATAGTGGTTACAATTTCGGGAGCTCCTTCATTATGATATACATTATGATTTGCATACAGTACTTCATGCCCTTCGCCATGAAGTAACCCTAATGTATATCCATGCATGAACTCACTATCTGTTTTAAGGTGCACAATTCCGGTAGTTTTTAATATTTTTTTATAGCGTTGCAAAAATTCGTGATTGGTTAACCGATGTTTGGTTCGCTTATATTTAATTTGCGGGTCTGGAAAAGTGATCCAAATTTCGTCTATTTCTCCTTCTTCAAAAATATGTTCAACTAATTCTATTTGTGTTCTAATAAAACCAACATTGTGCATTCCATTTTCGATTGCTGTTTTGGCACCTCGCCAAAAGCGAGCTCCTTTGATATCTATACCTATAAAATTTTTGTTTGGATATTGTTCTGCCAGCCCTACAGTATATTCTCCTTTACCACAACCCAGTTCTAATACAATAGGGTTTTGGTTTTTAAAAAACTTATCTTTCCATTTTCCTTTGTATCCTAATGTATTATTAAGCACTTCCTCTCTGTTAGGTTCTACTACGTTAGGAAAGGTTTTGTTTTCGTTAAACCTTTTTAGTTTATTCTTACTTCCCACTGATTCTTTTATTTCTTTGATTTATCTTATTTGTTCGGGTTGCATGAGGGATAGGAACAAGCTATCTCATAGCGTGGATAGCCCGACCACAGAGCCCGTGCGATGTGGTCATGCCCCAAACCCATTTTTTAAATAGGTAAAAAACCTTATTTGTTTCTAAATATCTTGAACACAAAACAAGGTAAGTTACACTAAAGATAATTTTTTGGTAAAATTAAGGAAATATATGGATAAGAAAATAAGATTACTTTTATTATTAAGAATCAATTTGTTAGTCGGTATAACAAACTAAAAACTAGAACATTTGAACAGAAAAGTACTTGTTGCTCCACTTAATTGGGGATTAGGTCATGCAACCCGATGTATCCCTATTATTAATGCACTTATACAAGAGGGCCTGGAGCCTGTTATTGCCTCTGATGGTGTTGCTTTGTCTTTATTAAAAAAGGAGTTTCCGTTACTAAAAACAAAAGAGCTCCCTTCATACAATATAGAGTATGCCAAAAAAGGAAGTAATTTTAAGCTAAAAATGCTGCTAAACAGTCCTAAAATTGCACATGCAATAAATGCTGAAAAGAAGATTATAAAAAAGATTGTTGAAGAGGAAAAATTTTGTGGTATTATATCCGACAACAGAATGGGGGTGAGACACAAAAGTATACCTTCTGTATTTATTACGCATCAACTAACTGTGCTTAGTGGAAAAACTACCACTATTAGCACCAAGTTACATAATAAGTACATCAAAAAATTTGATGTTTGCTGGGTTCCTGATATGGCAGATGACCCAAATCTTAGTGGCGAATTAGGGCATCCTAAAAAGAGTAGTATTCCTGTTACTTATCTGGGACCGTTAAGCAGGTTTGAATATCAAATTGTGCCCAAAAAGTATGATATCATGGTTTTGCTTTCTGGTCCAGAGCCACAGCGTACCTTATTGGAAAAAAAATTACTGCAGGAGTTTGAGCAAAGTGACAAAAGAATTGTATTTGTTCGCGGGCTTATCGAACAGCATCATAAAACGTATGTAAAAAACAATATTACCATTCATAATTACCTAACCGGAAAAAAACTGGAAGAAACTATTAATAGTAGTAATTTAATTATTTCCAGATCTGGATATACTACGGTTATGGATCTTGCCAAATTAAAGAAAAAGGCTTTTTTTATCCCTACCCCGGGGCAGTTTGAACAAGAGTATCTGGCAGAGCGATTAACTAGTAACAAACTGGTGCCTAGCTGCAATCAAAACGATTTTACATTAACCAAATTAAGAGATTTAAATACCTTTAGAGGGCTTAGTAGTTTTAGTACTGACATCGACTACGGGGAACTTTTTCACTTTTTCCAGAGTAAATGAAAATTCACTTCCTACCCGATAATCACTTTCTACATAGATACGTTCGTGGTGTGCTTCGATGATATGTTTTACAATAGCAAGCCCTAGTCCCGATCCTCCTTCTTTACGAGAGCCACTTTTATCTACACGATAAAAGCGCTCGAATAAACGAGGTATATGTGCCTGCGCTATCCCTTCGCCATTGTCTGTAACTCTAACTATCGCTTTATTACGAATTAAATCCTCGATACTTACCTCTGTAGTACCATCTTCTTTTCCGTATTTAATGGAGTTTACAACTAGGTTAGAAAGAACTTGCTGTATTCTTTCTTTATCAGCATGAACCAGTATTGGTTGTTCATAATTCATATCAAAGGTAAGTGCTATATTTTTTTTTGCTGCTTTCATTTCATAGAGATCAAAAACACTTTGCACTAATTCTACGATATCAAAATTAGTATAATTAAGATTCAGATCTCCTACTTCTAACTTAGTTATCATATCGAGATCGTTTACAATATAAATTAAACGCTCTACTCCTTTGCTTGCGCGATTTAAATATTTATCCAGAATATTTTTATCATGCATTGCCCCATCCAAAAGTGTTAATATATATCCTTGTACGGTAAACAAAGGTGTTTTTAGTTCGTGAGAAACATTACCCATAAATTCTTTTCGATAGGCTTCTCTTACCTTTAAGGTTTCTATTTCTGTTTTTCTTTGTTGTGCAAATTTTTCGACTTCTTTGATAAGGGTTTTCATGTCTGTAGTAACGGGACCACCTCCAATAGTATCTACCCCTAACATTTCGATATCATCATATATTTTACGTACTCTGCGGTAAATAAATTTTTCGACCCTATATTGTATAATCAAAAAACAAATAAGGTAACACCCAATTATAAAACCTACTACAAAAAATGGGTTAAACAAAGATTGGGCATACAAAAAAACGCTCAATACGAGCGTTAATAATACGGTTATATATAAAGACGAAAGGTATGCAAACCTATATGACTTTTTAAAAATTTCTGCCATTAAATTACGAACTTATATCCTACTCCTTTTATCGTTTTAAAACTATTATCGCCAATTTTTTCTCTTAATTTTCTAATATGAACATCGATAGTTCTACCTCCTACAATTACTTCGTTACCCCAAACCTTATCAAGGATATCTTCTCGTTTAAAAACTTTTCCTGGTTTTGAGGCTAATAAAGATAATAACTCAAACTCTTTTCTTGGTAATACGATCTCTTTTTTATCTTTAATGATCTTATATTCATCTCTATTTATTATTAGATCGCCTATTTTTACAACATTATCCGAAGAAGATTCTTCTTTAAGTCTACGTAATAATGCCTTTACTTTGCTTACCAAAACTTTGGGTCGAATAGGTTTTGTTATATAATCATCTGCTCCTGCATCAAAGCCAGCTACTTGGGAATAATCTTCTCCTCGTGCTGTAAGAAAAGTAATGATGGTATTTTGCAAATCTGGTATTTTACGTATTTGCTCACATGCTTCGATCCCGTCCATTTCTGGCATCATTACATCCAGGATAATCAAATGTGGTTTTTTCTTTTTAGCAATTTTCACAGCTTCCAGTCCATTTTCTGCTGTAACAACCCCATACCCTTCTGCCGTAAGATTATATCCAACAATTTCTAAAATATCGGGCTCGTCATCTACTAACAGAATCGTAATATCTTTTTTGTTCATTTTTTATAGAATTATATCACTTTAGGTAAATATACTATGTTAAAACGAAGTTTCTACAACTATAGCACCAGGAAACAATAAACTAACGTAAATACCTTACAGGCATAACAATTATTTAATATTAACCATATTTTTTTAATTTTCAAAAAAAAGACTGAATAATAAATCACCCAGTCTCTCATATCTTTTTATAATAGTTATTTTACTTATGCTCTCTGTATGTTTCTAACAAATTCATTGTTGCGGTGATCAGATCTTTGGTCTCTAATAATAATCCAAAATATAAGGTTGTGTTTTTGGGACTATTTTCTTCGGTTCTAGTTCTGGAAACTTGCTTATCAATTTTTTTGTTTACTATATTAAATAATTCTTGTTTTTCGTTTATGATTACATCAATATTATCAAACTCTCTATCGTTAAATGCTTTTTTAATTTGCCCAAACAATTCGTTTAATTGTTCTTCAATTTCTTTTAAATCTTTGATTTGATTAAATCGAAGTTTTTTGTGGTTATTGTTTACATGTTTATGACTCGCTTTAGAGATATAATCTAAAGATTGGGACATATCTTGTAAATATCCTAAAATATTGATATAAAAATTACTGGCTCCTACGCTAGATTCATCAAGGTTTTTAATAAAATAAAATATATTATCTCTTAAGTGCTCAACTTCTTCATCTAATTTGGCAATTCCTTTTTTAGTTTTCTTTAAAGCTATTAAATCATATTTTACAAGACTATCGATAGTGCTTATATAAATTTTATTTCCTCTGTTTACAAAAGACATAATGTTGTCAGCACTTTCTTCTATCACTCCTTGAATAGAACTGCTTTCAGAATTTTTAAGACTATCTTCTGCTTTTTCTGCTTTTACTTTATTTCTATAATTTATGGTATTTCTTGCCAAAAAGAACACTGCTACTAATAGCAATACTGCTATCATTACAGAACCTCCTAGGTTGATTAAAAATGCAACTGCTGCTGCTGCAACAAAGGCTATTATAGCGGTAAAAAACCACCCTCCAATTACATTTAACACACCTGCTACGCGATAAACAGCGCTTTCTGTTCCCCATGCTCTATCTGCTAACGAAGTACCCATTGCCACCATAAAAGTTACATAAGTGGTAGAAAGAGGCAATCCCATAGAAGTTGCAATTGATATTAAAACACCTGCAACCATTAAGTTTACCGCTGCTCTAACCATATCAAAGGCTGGCATCTCATAGGTTTTATTTTTGGGCAAGTTAATGACCGGTTTTGTAAACTTTTCTTCTATAACCTTCATGGCAAATCCCGGCATTATAGCAGTAAGTCCTTGAGATATTAATACTGTCCCCCTAACTATACCTCTGGATAAAAAATTAGGATTAAAACGTTCTTTAGCTTCCCCCTCTCTGGAAAGGTTAATTTCTGTTTCTGCAACATATCGTGCTTTTTTTGAAAACCACAATGTTAAAACCATTATTAACCCTGAAATAAACAATAACAAAACTGGTGTTTCTACTTTTTGAGCTAAAACATCCATAGAAAATTCTGATGCTGGCACACCAGAAACAACCCAAGCTTCATAAGACTGCCAACCTGCGATAGGAACTCCAATAAAATTTACCAAATCATTACCAGAAAAAGCTAATGCTAAGGCAAAAGTACCTATGATTATGATAAGCTTGTATATGTTGACTTTAAAGAAAGTAACAAGTAGATAAGATAAGGCAGAAAAAATCACAAAACCGGCCAATACTATTTGTAATACACGTGTTTCGAGAAATCCTCTTAAAGTTACTTTAACAGTCCCTGCATCTCCATCAATTTTAAATAAATCTTTTTGGTCTTTTGCTAATTCTTTTACGCTCTCGTAAGCACTACCAAAATAATTATTTGCCCAATCTAATAATCCTTCGGCTCCACCATTATAAACTACATCGACTATAGTCTTAGCATAATTAGTTCCTTTGATTCCTTTTATAAATATAAAATACAAAAGTGCAGTTAATGCAATCCCTCCAAATATAGCTCCAACCCATTTGGCTCTCTTCTCAAAATCATAAGATAGCAGTAAACGAGTAATAAATTGTACGATAGCCCCTACAGAGAAAGCGATTACTACAGATAATAAAATCCCTGTAATAATCTTTGTTGCTGTTTTAGTGTTTATATAATTACCTAAATCAGCAAAAGTATGTTCTGGATCTGCTCCAATTTTTATTAAAGCAATACATACTGCTGCCCCCAACAAGTTAAAAACAATAGATACTGTTGTAGAGGTTGGCATTCCTAATGTATTGAAAAAATCAAGAAGTAGTATATCCGTAATCATAACTGCGACGAAAATTATCATGATTTCATCAAAATAAAATTCACCTGGATTAAATATACCTTTTCTGGCAACCTCCATAAGTCCGCTAGAAAATATAGCTCCTGCAGCAATTCCGACACTAGCTACTATCATTATGGTTCTAAAAGGTACTGCTTTAGAGCCTATAGCTGAATTCAAGAAATTAACAGCATCGTTGCTAACTCCTACAATAAGATCTGCTACTGCTAAAACAGCAAGAGCTACAACCATTAACAAGTAAATATTATCCATTATTTTTCATTTAAGGTGCAAAAATACAATCAATTTTCAGTAAAATGTTATCAAATTGTTATGTATTCAATCTTCATTTAAAAATGTATATCAAACTGCAATCTATACATTAATCCACTACCATTACTATCCTCTGTAGTGTAACTAATATCTGATTGAACTTTTAAGTTATGCCCTACTATATATTTTGATATTCCAAATGTATATTGTTCTTCCAAATTTTTACCAACAATTGCATCATAATTAAGATTTGTATAACGACCTGTTACCTCCCAATTATTTTTCAGCAGATATCCTGCTTGAAAATTTAATGCATTACCAACCTGAACGATATCTCCTGTTGGCTTACCATCATTTTCTACTGCAATAGCCTCATCTGCATACCTATCTGCAAACTCTCCCATAAAAGAAAATCCTCTATACTTAAATACCGCATCAACAAATATTGTAGAGATATTGGTTTCATAAAAACCTGTACTGGTCTTCATATACGTCCCTTGGTTACTCCTGTTTTTAACAGCATCTGCATTAAAATCATAAGTAGCAGCCAACATAAGCTTAGGACTTTGCTCTCTTTTGAGGTCTCCTCCTTTATAATCTCCTTTATTTTGAAATTTCCCAAAAGGTAATAATTCTAATCTACCAGTATATTGATGCCCCCCTAGATTGCCTGTAGTAATATTTCTTCCTTCTCCTTGTGAAACTGAAAACACCTCTCTTATCAAAAAATTATTTGATAGTTTAAAATGATGTCTTAACTGTATTCCAATATCACGATCAATATTAAATCTACTATTTAATCTTGATCGATCTACTAATTGTAAATTCGCAGATGAAATAACGCGCTCTACGTTACCAGGTAGTTTTGTTTGTCCTACCCAAAGTGTGAAGTTTTCATAAAAATTCCATTTTATAACTGCATCAAGTATATATCTAGGAGTGTTACTAGTGTATTCTGATACCCCTGAAAGATCCCGGTTGGACAAACCCAACTCTATTTTATACTGCAACTTAGGACTGTATGCAAAACCACCAAACTTTAATCGGGCCCGTCTAACTAAGAAATTAGTCTTTGGTTTACTAAAATCATCATCGTTGATATCCCATCCTATGGTAGAAAGAAACTGCATTCTGGTTGCAAATCTCATACTCCAAGAACTATCCTTGGCTACTACATTTAAGATTCCTTTTCCAAATTTAGTATTTGTTATTTCCTGAGAATTTACAAAACATACTATAAATAAGAATAACGAAGTGAACGTAATCTTTAATTTTAACATCGATATTAGTTTTTGTCGCCGCAAATAACCAATTCTAATGTTAATAAAATGTTAACCTAACATTAATTTATGTTTACAAATTAACTATATGGATTTGTTTTTCAAGCCTTCATCTCAAAAAAGAAGGCACCTTTTTTTGAGTGCCTTCTCCGTATTTCAAAAATCTAAGTCGACAAAAACTAATATGATTTTTTGATCTACTTTGTCTATTGACATTGCAAAAATATTTCATCGATCATTAATTTATGTTACTTAAACTTTAAGCAATTGTTAAAAGACTTTTAAACTTAGATTTTTAACCCATCAAAGCTGTTTATGCTTTCAAAATTACAAATAATCATTAAATTAAAAACATTTACATACCTATAAATCAATTAATTAAAAGTTTAATGTTAATTAAATATTACCTAAATGTTGTTTAAATGTAAATTATATAGTACTTTTATAAAGCAATACTGAGTCGACATCCCAAATAACAATAAAAACATATAGAATCATGAAAAAGATAATCGTAGCAATTGCCATTTTATTTTCGGCAACCGTAATGGCTCAAGATGTAAAACCTACTTTTGAAAAGCAAGGAAACCTTATTAAAGGTACATTTTATTTTGAAAATGGAACTGTAAGACAACAAGGTTTTTATAACAAAGAAGGCATACTTCATGGAGAATGGAAATCTTATAATACTACCGGAGAAAAAATTGCCATGGGGCAATATGAAAATGGGGTAAAAACTGGAAAATGGTTTTTCTGGAGTGAAAATAAATTATCAGAAGTGAATTATAGCGAAAATCAAATCGCAGATGTAACAACTTGGACTGATAAAAACAATGTAGTAGTTAATTATAAAAATTAGATATTTACTTTAAAAAAACAAAAAAAGAGACTCTTTAAAGAGTCTCTTTTTTTATAGAAAAACATCAAAAAAAACACCTTTCCTTCTATAAAACTAACTTTTCTTCCCTACAAAGTTTTTAATATAATTTTTACATCATATCTTTTACCCTCGTTTCTTAACAATAAAATACACTGTTTTTAAAAATCATCAAATACTCTTTAATAGCTTTTAAACAGCACTTTAACCACAAACCTAACAAATTATTAATGTTAAGAAAACATATTCTAAACACAGGTCAATAACAATTTTCTAACATTAAAATGATTTATAATTAATTTTTGAATAACATCAATTTAACACTAGCATTCGTTCTTTGCACGAAATTTGAGAACAAGTTAGATGAAAAAAATTGTTACATTCTTTGCACTATTTTTTGTAGGAATACTCTTAGCGCAAGAAACAGGTTCGGTTACGGGAACATTATCAGATAAAGAATCTAATAACCAACCCCTTCCTTTTGCCAATGTCTTAATCAAAGGAACAACCAAAGGAACAACTACCGATTTTGATGGTTTATATACTATTGATAATTTACAACCGGGCACATATACTATAGAGTTTAGTTTTGTTGGATATGAAAGCCTGGAAGTTAAAGATATTGAAATTAAATCAGGTCAGACTATTACCGTTAATGGAGCTATAGGTGCAAGTGCAGCAGCTTTAGACGAGGTAATAATTAAAACTACTACCAAAAAAGAGTCTGAAGCAGCCATATTGTTGGAACAAAAAAATGCCGTTACAATTCAGCAAAAAATAGGAGCACAAGAGCTTTCTAAAAAAGGAGTTAGTGATGTTGCTACAGGTTTAACCAAAGCAACAGGTATTTCTAAGCAAAGTGATAAACTATATGTACGTGGATTAGGAGACCGATATAACAATGCCTATCTAAACGGGTTGCCAATACCATCTTTAAACCCTAAATTAAAGCTTATCGATCTGGGGATATTCCCAACAGATATTGTTGAAAACCTGGGGATATACAAAACCTACTCTCCCGATATCTATGGTGATTTTGCAGGGGCTAGTGTAAATATAGACACCAAAGACAGATCAGGAAAAGGATTTTTAGAAGTTGGTTTGTCCTCTGGGATCAACACCAATGCTGTTAGTAATGATTTCTTTTTACTTAACGGGGGACAGTATGACCGATGGGGATTAGATGATGGATCCAGAAGAGTACCAGCTTTTTTAGACATTCCTGAGTATAACTATGTTAGCTCACAAATCGATTACTACCCTTTTCACACTTCTTTTAACCCTCAAAAAAAATCTAATGCCCCAGACGGAGGTGCTAGCATAACCGGAGGAAAAACTTTTTCGATTGGGGAACAACAAAAACTAGATGTTTTGGCAACAGTATCTTTTGGGCAAAACCATAGGACTTCTTTGGGAGGTAAACAAGCAGCCTTTAACTCACAAGGAGAAAGTATAACCGGTCTGGGGAATTTTAAAGAGGTAGATCGATATGAATACTTTACCAACACTACAGTATTATCCAGCTTAGGGTATAGTTGGAACAGTAACAACAAAATCCTTGCAACTACCTTATTTGTTAATGACACAGAAGATGAGTTAAGAGAGTTTAAAGATGGAGTAAGTAGTGAAGATACCGATGTTAAAATACGATTACGAAGAGGTACTTACGAACAAAACACTTTGTTTACACAACAATTTACCGGGGAGCATGCTTTTACAGAAAGCAAATACAAAGTAAATTGGGGTGCAGCATACAACAAAGCAACAGGATTAATCCCGGACAGACGCCAATTAGTATTTACAGAATTAAAAGACGGAAATCTTGTATTAGGTAATCGTACCAGTCCCGATTTGGCAAACAACCAACGTTTTTACCAAGAACTAAATGAAGAAGATTACTCCGCAAAATTAGACTTTGACATTAATTTTGGCAAAGATGAAGAAGATAGTTTTAAAAACAAACTTACTATTGGGGTAAATGCCAGAGGAAAAGACCGTGATTTTGAAGCAAATCAAATAAACTACAACCTCAATAACTTAAGAGAGCAAAATGTGGATTTTAATAATCCGGATGCTTTACTTAATGAAGAAAACCTGTTAAACGGAAGATATGTGGTATTAGAAAACCTGAATTCTACCAGAATTTATGAAGCAGATCTGTTAACTTTGGCTGGCTTTGCCAACCTACAATACGCACTTACCCCCAAACTAACATTTAATGGTGGGCTTCGTACAGAATTATTTGAACAAAATGTTTTCTATAAAGAACAACAAGATTTAGAAAACTCTCCTTTTAGAACTCAAAAAATAGAAGAAACCTTTGTTTTACCAAGTATAAGTTTAAAATACAGCCTAAACGAAACCTCTAATCTTCGTTTTGCAGCCAGTAAAACGATTACTTTACCTAAGTTTACCGAAGTAGCTCCTTTTTTAGATGAAGATGTAACCGAAGCAACATTAGGAAACCCGATTCTAAAAAATTCTGACAATTACAACGTAGACCTTAAATGGGAACATTTTCCTGAGCAATCTGGTGAATTAATAAGTGCTACCCTGTTTGGTAAATACATTAAAAATCCTATCGAAAAAGTATTTGTAGCTTCGGCTTCTAATGTCAATACGTTTATAAACTCCGATAATGCCATTATTTTTGGTACCGAATTAGAATATAAAAAGAACCTTGGTAATTTATTTAAACTAGAAGAAACCATCTGGAATAACCTAAACTTTGGAATCAATGCTACAGTAATGTACACCAAAGTAGAAATTGATCCAACCATTACCACATTTAACGGGTCTAATATTGCCCCAACAAACTTAGACAGACAATTGCAAGGAGCCTCTCCTTTTTTAATAAACTCAGATATCTCTTATTCTAAAGAATTTGAAAAACACAAAATAACCTCTGTAGTAGACTTTAATATTTTTGGAGACAGGGTATACTCTGCCGGAGGTAATGGTGTAGGGGATATTTTTGAAAAAGGGTTTGGGGTATTAAACTTTAATTTCAAAGACGAAATAGGAAAACAAATAGAAATAAGCTTTAAGGCTAAAAACCTGTTAAACCCTGCTATAAAAAGATATCAGGATCAGGAAGATTCAAAACAAGAACTTACAACTTACCAATTTGATAACGGTATCAACTTTAATCTGGGAGTTACCTTTAAGCTTTAATCAAAATCAGAATTAAAAATTAATCATTATAATAAAATGAAAACTAGAAATTTATTTGCAGCAATATTAGTTATAACTGCCTTAATCTTTAATGCCTGTACTATTAAAGAAGATAATATAGGAGATGTTATAATTAATTTGGACAGTTGTGGCGAAAACGTTAATACGGCTATCCTAGAAGGTAAAATCACAGCAGACAGAACACTAAAAGCCAATGAGCTTTATGAACTAAGAGGAGGGGTTTCTGTAGTAAATGGTGCGACACTAACCATAGAACCTGGTACAAAAATTATTGCTGGTAACTCTGGAGGGGTATTTTCTTATCTGGCTATAGAGCAAGGCGCAAAAATTATAGCTGAAGGAACTGCAACCCAACCCATTGTATTTACTTCTAACAAATGTACTCCAAACTCAGGAGATTGGGGCGGTCTGTTACTTGCCGGAAAAGCACCTATTAACCGAGGAACTACAGCTACAGCAGAAGTAGCCAACCTTACTTACGGAGGTACAAATCCTGCAGATAACTCAGGAATACTACGTTATGTGCGCTTAGAGTATACTGGTGGAAAAATTAATGATGATTCAGAATTTAATGGATTGTCTTTATATGGTGTAGGAAATGGAACTACTATTGAATATATCCAAGCATTTAATGGTAATGATGATGGAATCGAATTTTTTGGAGGAACTGTAAACCTGAAATATGCAATCGTAACCGGTGCAGGAGATGACTCTTTTGACTGGACAGACGGATGGGTAGGAAACGGGCAATTTTGGATTGCACAACAAACATCTGCTGCAGGAGACAAAGGAATTGAAGCAGATAACTTATCCTCTGCACCAGATGCAGCTCCTTTTTCTAATCCAACCTTATCCAATATTACTTTAATTGGTGCAGAAGACGGTGATGGTGAAAATAAAGGAATAGAGTTTAGAGCAGGTACAAAAGTGCGTATGTACAATACTATCATTAAAGCGTTTCCCGGAGCAGGAATCGAAGTAGATGATAACCAAACATTAATAAACTTAAACAACAACGAAGTAATTGTTAGAAATTCAATTATAGATAATGCAAAATCCTTTGATTTGGATCATGGTGGTGCTACTGTAGATCTTGCTAATTTTGCTACTTTTAACAATTACACAAAAGATGGTTCCGGAGCTCCATTTAACAATGCAGGAACTCCCGTACCAACCAGTTTTAAAACTAACGGTTTTATAGGCACCTACCAATATACCATTGCTATAGATGGTGTAAATAATTTTGACCCATCTACATTAGGAGCATTTTTTGATGCTGCAAATTATGTAGGAGCATTACAAAAAAACGACACTTGGACATCTAATTGGACACGTTTATAATACACCAATCATATCTATAAAAAAAGCCTGGTCAAGTATAAAAATACCAGGCTTTTTTATACCTGTATACCAAACAAAAAAACAAGGCTCTGGTTTATAATAGCGTTGATAGTTGTGAAAATATACATTTAATTGACTTAAAGATGTTTATCCTATCCTAAATCCTAGTAATAGGTTTACAATTTTTGACTCCCTTCCTTCTGGGATATGCTGAGTTTCGATAAAATTATCCATACTATTATAAACCAGAGCCAAAAACAATTATAAATCCATAAGCATATCCAAACCTAAATCTCTAAAAAAAATACAGGCAACCAATACAAATCTGCTTATATTAGTTTACCTAAGTGTTACCATCAATTCTCTAGGCATACATACATTAACACTGTCGTAACAATTATCTAATAATTTATACAAACAAATACATCTTCACTACTACCTGTTTCTGTCCTTAAATTCAAGTTTGCAAAAAAGACACGTAAAACATCAAAATCCTTATTTTTAAACACATTAAGTTTGATTTTGTTTAAAAAAACACCTTTTCAAAACTACACAAAAACCTTAAAATTCTGACTTTTCAAACTATTTTCCTACATCACAATCCCTTAAACTAACGATAATAGTGAGGTAAACACAATTACTGTAAAACCGTATTTATTTGTATCAGATTTTGAAAATATATAATGAGAAAAACATTTACGGTAATAGCACTATTTTTTATAGGGGCTATTTTTGCACAAGAAACCGGTACTATCGCCGGAAAATTACTAGACAAAGAATCTAACAACCAACCTCTACCTTTTGCCAACGTTGTTGTAAAAGGTACTACCAAAGGATCCTCCACTGATTTTGATGGTTTATATGAAATTACAGGAGTACCCGCAGGGACATATACTTTAGAGTTTAGTTTTACAGGATATCAAACCGTAGAAATACCCAATGTAGTTGTACAAGCAAGCAAAGTAGCAGTAGTAGATGCCACTATGGGAGCAACTGCCGCAGCACTAGATGAAGTAGTTATAAAAGTAGTTACCAGTAGAGAACGAGAAGAAGCCCTCTTAATAGAACAAAAAAATGCAGTAGAAATTAAACAAGCAATCGGAGCCCAAGAATTAGCCAGAAAAGGAGTTAGCGATGCTGAAGCTGCAGTAACAAAAATAACAGGAGTAACTAAACAAGAAGGAGAAAAAAATGTATTTGTGAGAGGGCTTGGCGACCGTTATAATTCTACTTCACTAAATGGATTACCTCTGCCTTCTGATAATCCTACATATAAAAATATAACTTTAGATCTTTTTACTTCTGATATTATTAAGACTATTGGAGTAAGCAAAGTGTTTAATCCTAAGTTATATGGAGACGTATCCGGAGCGAATATTGATATAGAATCAAAAGAAGTTACAGGAAAAGAAGAATTTAAGGTTTCTATTTCTTCTGGGATCAATACTGTTACTATAAAACAAGATAATTTTCTAATTGCCGATGGTTCAAATGGGTTTGGAACTGGTCTTAATAAGAATTTCCCTATTACTGATTTAACTCAATATAATTTTGAAAACAGTCTTGATCCAGATACTCAAAGCACTCCTCTTAATAGTAGCATATCAATTTCTGGCGGAAAGAAATTTGATGTGGGAGATAATAAGCTAAGCATTTTTTTAGTAGGTGGATTTGATAACAATTATCAATTTAAAGAAGGTTTTTCGAAGCAAATTAATGCTATAGGAGGTTTTGGTAGAAATTTGGATGTTAAACAGTTTGAATATAATGTTGCTCAAAAGCTTATGGGTAATTTCAAATATAGTTTTGGTAATGGAAATTACTTAGGAGTTAACAGTATTTATATTCACGATAATACACAAAGTGTAAATAACTATTTTGGTCAACAAGATAGTGTAAGTGATAATCCTGACCGCCCTACTTTTATTAGAAGACAGCAAACTAATAACAATAATGTATTCATCAATCAATTATTAGGTTATTTCAATATAACTAAAAAACTATCCTTAGATTTTGGTGGATCTTTCAGTAATGCAAAAAGTGATGAACCAGATAGAAGACAGAACACTTTTTTACAAATTGATGGAGGTTTTAGAACCACTACAGGAAGTGCAGGACTTAATCATCGTTTCTTCTCTCAATTGGATGAAGACGACATAGCAGGTAAAACTATCTTAACTTATGATCTAAACACCTCCGATAATGAAAATGATAAGAATATAAATAATGTAGAATTAGGAATCAATTATAGAAATACAGAAAGAAAATTTAATTTTTTACAATATAGTACTAATTTTGACAGACAAATTCCTGTTGATCTAAATAATGTAGATGGGTTATTTAATCAGGAATCTATTAACAACAATACTTTTAGTTTGCTTACAGATAGAGGAAGGGCTGATAATCCAAATGCTTTGACTCCTTTCTTTTATAATGGAGACAGAACAATTGTATCTCCTTTCGGTTCTACAACCCTTTCTTTGATTAATAACTTAACACTTAATTTAGGTCTTCGATTAGATAATGTAAAACAAATTGTAGATTATGATACGGAACTAATTAGTAGCGTATCCAATCCTCCTAGTGGTCCAACTGGTAAAATTGAAGAAAATTATATTTTACCAAGTATGAGCTTAAAATATAATTTTTCTGAAAATAGTATTTTAAGATTCGCTGGGAGTAAAACATATACTCTTCCGCAATTCATTGAAGTAGCTCCCTTTTTATATGAAGATGTTAACTTCTCTAGGTTTGGTAATCCTTTATTACAACCATCTGATAATTATAATGTGGATTTAAAATATGAATGGTATCCAAAATCAGGTGAAATCATCGCTATTACGGGATTTTTCAAATACATAGATTTCCCAATAAATACAATTGAGGTTAATTCTGCGGGGAACGATATTTCTTTTGTAAACACTCCTGAAGCTACAGCTTTTGGTGCAGAGTTAGAAATTAGAAAAGAGATATTTAATAACGACTCTAATGGCAGTAATAAACTATCTGCAGGATTAAACATATCCTATTTAAATACAAATCAAACTCTTGAAGATGTTGATACAGATGAGCTAACTGTAAGATTCACGAACGATAAAGATAATCTATCTGGGGCATCAGATTTATTGGTAAATACAGATCTTACTTATAATATTAACAGAGAAAATTACGATCTTTTATCATCTCTGGTATTCAATTATTTCAGCGATAGAATATTTACAATTGGAGTCGCAGGTAGAGAAAATATTGTAGAAACAGGAATTCCAACATTAGATTTTATTAATAAACTGAAATTAGGAAAACATTTTGGAATTTCATTAAATATCAAAAATTTATTAGATCCAGAATTCAAATTAACACAAGATACCACTGCAGGAGAAACTATTGATTTAACAAGTTTCAAAAAAGGAGTCAATATTAGTGCTGGGATCTCCTACGAATTCTAACAATTTTGAACAAATACATAACAATAATTACGCATTTTTAAACTCAAAAAAACAAGAAAACATGAAAAGATTATTTTTATCAAGTTTGGCGATTGCTGCTTTATTAGTAGCTTCATGTAATAGTGATGATGACACTCCAACAACAGGTGGGCCAACTTTAGATGGTATTATTGCAACGCAAAATGATAATGATTTAATTGTAACAGATCTTAAAGGTGATATTACTGGTAATATTACTCTTGCTGCAAATAAAGCATGGAATCTTACAGGCGCATTAGCTGTTAAAGATGGTGCTACTTTAACTATAGAGGCCGGAACAACAATAAAAGCAAATGCTGGTGGTACTAACGTATTTATTGTAGTAGAACAAGGTGGTAAAATTATTGCTGATGGTACAGCTGCTTCTCCTATCAAAATTACTTCTAATGCCGGTAATCCAAGACCTGGTGATTGGGGAGGTTTACTAATTAACGGTAAAGCACCTATTAGTGGTGGAGGTACTTCTACTACAGAAGTATTACCTCTACAATATGGAGGAACTAATGCAGCAGATAATTCGGGTATTTTAGATTACGTAACCTTAGAATATACAGGTGCTCGTATTAACGGTGAAAAAGAGTTTAATGGTCTTACTCTTTATGCCGTAGGTTCTGGAACAACAATAAGCAACATCGCTATACTAGAGAGTGATGATGATACAATTGAGTTCTTTGGTGGATCTGTAAATGTTTCTAATATATTATTAATAAATGCAAAAGATGATATGTTTGATTATACACAAGGATATACTGGATCAGCTACTAATATATATGGTATAAGAACTGCAAGTTTAACAGCCATATCTGAAGACCCAAGAGGTATTGAAGGGGATGGAAATTTAGATGGAAATTCTCCTGCAGATTCTGGGCAATCTAACCCTACAATAGACAAGATAACTTTAGTTAATGCTGGAGTTATTGAATTTGCGGATATGATCAAGATTAGAAGAGGAAGTAACGCTACTATTACCAATGCCTTAGTTGCTTTGGTTGGTAAGGATGCTACTGCTGGTGATTTTATAGATTTTACAGACAAAAAAGGATATGCTTCTAACAATATTAATATAACCGTTACTGGTGCTAAAATTGATATTACTGATATTAAATTTAACGCAACAGAAGAAGGTACTGATATCCCTGCAAATACAGGTACAGTTAATGCTACAGCTGGTGCTACCGGTGGTGCTGATACTAGTGTTTTTGCTTGGACAGGATTCAAATTTCCAACAATAGTTCAATAGTTGAATAAGCTTATTTTTTTAGACACTGTTTCATTAAGTGTGTAACTTAAAATATCGAGGGTTTGACTTT